>DATGEL010000123.1 GCA_035310145.1 Dehalococcoidia bacterium | reverse complement strand
GCCGGCGTCTTCGTGGGCGCGGGAGAAGTCGCGTACGAAGTCACGATCGACCGAACCGCCGATAATCGAGACGGCGGCGCCGTGCGTTTCGGACGCCGGCCGCGTCCCGATCATCCCCACGAATTCGACTGGCATGGCCTTCCTCCATGAAGGTCGCCGCCGGCCGCGGACGCGGCATTGCGCTTCTCAGCGCATGCCCAGCGCCGCCTTGCCCGTCATCAGCAGAACGGTATCGTCCTGCGGCGAATGGATGCGGCTGCAGAGCACATCGCGGTGATGGCGCTCCAGCGGGTTGGTGCGGGAGAGACCGGGATTGCCGACCAGGCCCAGCGCCATGTCGACGGCGCGCACGGCATTGTTGGTCACGACGTACTTCGCCAGCGATGCCCGCGCTGCGGCGGCCGAATCGCCCGCGTCGATCTCGGCGGCGAGGCCGTGCAGCAGGTGTTCGCTTGTGAACAGCAACGCCTCGATCTCGCCCACCGTGCTCTGAAAGCGCGGCAGCGAGGCGAGCGGCGCGCCGAGGTTGGCGGGTACGCGCTCGTGCAGATACCGCGTCAGCCAGTCGCGCGCGGCGGTTGCAACGCCGTGGTACAGCGCCGCGAGCACCAGGCCGTTCCAGGCGCCGACCAGCGGGTCGGGGGCGCCCCAGTCAAACGGCAGGCGCACGTCCACCGCATGATCGAGCGGGATCAGCGCGTCTTCGAGGATGATGTCGTGGCTGCCCGTCGCCCGCATGCCGAGATGATCCCAGGTCTCCACGAGGCGCCAGCCGGGCGCCTCGCGCGGCAGCAGGAACGTTCCCACCCGCGCCGGCTCTTCATCTGTGCGCGCCCAAACCAGAAAGTAGCGCAGGATCGGGCTGCCCGTGGCGTAGATCTTGTGTCCCGAGAGCTTCCAGCCGTCCCGCGTCCTGCTCGCGGTGGTGGCGGGCATGCCGCCGCGCGAGGGTGTGCCCAGCTCCGGCTCGACGCGCAGCGCGTTGATCAGCGCGATGCCGTTCGCCGACTCGCGGCAAACGGCGGCGTAGACCGCTTCGGGCCAGGCGCGGCGCCGCGCCAGTCCCGCATGGAAGATGTACTGCATGCTGAGCACGAGCGCCGTGGCCGCGTCGCCCGCGGCGATCTGCTGGACTACGCGGCAGGCGGCCGCCAGGCCCAGCTCGGAGCCGCCGTACTCGCGCGGGACGCTGAGATTGAGCAGACCGGCGGCGCGCAACGCCTCGAAGTTTTCGAAGGGGAAGCTGGCCTGGCGGTCGTGCTCGGCGGCGCGGCCCGCGAAATCCGCGGCCAGCGCCGTGGCGCGCCCCACCGCTTCCTCCAGCGATGCGACGGTGGACTCGTACGTGGTCGTCACACCAGACCTCCGCCGAACAGCTCCGACCACGTGCTGACGCGGGAACAGGCGAGCGGCTGGCAGAACTTGAGTTAGTGAATTGAAAAGCTCAAGTTACGCGGGGATGGTACGCTGCCACTGGCGGCGCGTCAACGCGCGGGCGCGGCGCAGCGAGCACCGCGCCGGGAGGCCGAGGGTGTCCCACCTGGTCGGTGTGCTCGGCAGCGTCACCCCTCCTGGACGCCTGCGCCGCGCGCTGGAGGCGGCGCTGGCGAGCGCGCCGGCCGCGCAGCCGGGAACCACGACGGCGCTGCTCGACCTGGCGGAGGTGCAGCTCGCCTTCGCAGATGGCCGGCCGCCGGCGCAGATCGGCGGCGACACAGCCCGTGTGGTCGCAGCGATCGAGCGGGCCGACTGCCTGCTGTTCGCCAGCCCGGTCTACCGCGGCACGTACACGGGCGCGCTGAAGAACCTGCTCGACTTGCTGCCGGTCGAAGCGCTCGCGGGCAAAGCCTGCGGCATCCTGGCGATGGGCGCGAGCCAGCACCACTATCTCGGCGTCGACTGGCACCTGCGCGACGTGCTCGCCTGGTTCGGCGCCGTGCCGGCGCCGGTGGGCGTCTACCTGACCTCGGCCGATTTCGTCGACGGCGCCCTGGCGGAGGTCCGCCGCGCCGAGCTGGCCGAGCTGGTCGCCGGCGTGTTGCGGCTTGGGCAGGCGCTGCGCGGTGCGGGCTCGGCCGGCCCGCCCCCGCTGGCCGCGCGTCGGACGTAGGGCGAGGAGACACGATGCCCTTCGCGCCGGTCAACGGCATTGAGCTGTACTACGAGGAGCACGGCAGCGGGCCGGTCATCCTCTTCGCCCACGGCCAGGGCGGCAACCACCTGAGCTGGTGGCAGCAGGTCCCGTTCTTTCGGCAGTGGTATCGCTGCATCACCTTCGACCACCGCGCCTTCGGCCGCTCGCGCGATGCCGGCGAGCCACCGGGCGGCCGCATGCAGTTCGTGCCCGACGCGCTGGCGCTGGCCGACCTGCTCGGCGTGGATCGCTTCTTCGTGGTCGCGCACTCGATGGGCGGGCGTACCGGTGCGGGCCTGATCCGGCGGGCGCCGGAGCGCGTGCGCGCCGCCGTCTTCTCCGGCACGCCGGCCGGCGCCACCGACGGCAGCGTGCGCCGCTTGCAGCGCGCGTATGCAACGACACTGCCGCCCGGCAGCACGCTGCTGCAACGCGCCCTGCGGCCGGAGTTTGTACGGGAACAGCCCGAGCGTGCGTTCCTCTACCGCGAGATTCAGCGGCAGAATCCGCCCCGGCCCGCCGACTTCCTCGCCCCGCCCCCCGGCTGGAGCGGCAACTTCACCGCCTACATCGCGGAGAGCGATGTGCCGGCGCTGTACCTCGCGGGCGAGCACGACGCCGTCACGCCGGCACACATCGTCGAGCGCGCCGCGGGCCTGGTCCGCGGCGCTCGCTTCCAGGTCATTCCCGCCAGCGGCCACTCGGTTTACTTTGAGCAACCCGACGCCTTCAACGCCGCCGTGCTCGCCTTCCTGCGCGAGGCCGAGGCGGCCGGACGCTGAGACGGGGCGGGTCCGCCGCGCATTAGTCTACCGTGAAGACGGTAGACTGAAGCTGCAAGCGGCAGCGACGCCCGAGGAGAACACCATGACGTACCGGCCCAGACGCATGAAGTTCGGCATCTTCATGGCGCCGTTCCATCGCGTGGGCGAAAACCCGACGCTGGCTCTGAAGCGCGACTTGCAGCTGATCCAGCACCTGGACGAGCTGGGCTTCGACGAGGCGTGGATCGGCGAGCATCACAGCTACGGGCGCGAGCTGATCGCCGATCCGGCCGTCTTCATCGCCGCCGCGGCGGCGCGCACCCGGCGGATCAAGCTCGGCACCGGCGTCACCAGCCTGCCCTATCACCACCCGCTGATCGTGGCCGACACGATGGTGCAGCTCGACCACATGACGGAGGGCCGCGCGATGCTGGGCGTGGGGCCGGGCGCGCTCACCTCGGACGCCTACATGCTCGGCATCAAGCCGGTGACGCAGCGCACGCGCATGGCCGAAGCGCTCGACGCGATCATGGCGCTGCTGCGCAGCCGCGAGCCGGTGACGATGCAAACGGACTGGTTCACGCTGCGCGACGCCCGCCTGCAGCTCGCCAACTTCAGCGAGCCGCACCTGCCCGTGGCCGTGGCGGCGACCTTCACCCCCGCGGGACCGCAGGCCGCCGGCCGGCACGGCGTCGGCCTGCTCTCCGTCGCCGGCGCCGACCACGAGGGCTTTCAGCGCACCTGGGGCTGGGTCGAGGAGGCAGCAGCTGAGTCCGGGCAAACCGTGAACCGTGCCGACTGGCGCGTCGTCGTGCCCGTGCACCTTGCCGACAGCCGCCAGGAGGCGCTGGACGATCTGTGCGCGGGCTTCGCCCGCCGCGCGTACGTGGGCGACCGCAACATGCCGCCGCCGCCGCAGCCGCTGGCCTCCGTGCTCACCAGCGGCACCGACATCGCGGAGGCGGCGGAACGCGGCAGCGTGATCGTCGGCACGCCGGACGATGCGGTGACCGCGGTCGAGGCAATCCTGGAGCGCTCCGGCGGCCTCGGGGGCCTGCTCGGCCTGGCGCACGAGTGGGCGAGCACGGAGAAGACGCTGCGCAGCTACGAGTTGTGGGCGCGCTACGTGGCGCCGCGTTTTCAGAACCAGTTGCAGAGCATCGAGGCGCAGCGCGACTGGATCGAGGCCAACCAGGCGCTCGCCTTCCGCGGCTCGACCGCCGCCTTCGCCAAGGCGTACGAAGACGCCGGCAAGGAGCTGCCCGCGCAACTGCAGGCGGGGCTGGACGCGGCGCGCAAGGCCCGTGAGGGCGCCGATCCGACCGCCGCGCGCCCTTGAGCGTTGGGAGTAGCTTACGCCAGCGCTGAGCCGCCGGGAGCAGGCGCGGCGTCGCCAAGACGCGGCACAATCCAGTGGCGGTTGCCACCGAGCAGCCCTGATTTGCGGTTCACGACTGCAATTAGTTTGATAGAATCTGTATGCGGCGGTCGGACGCGCCGATCCTTGCAGCAGAACAGCGGCGAGAACGCGTGGCAACGCCAGAACGATCGCAGCACAACAACTTCGGGAACGCCCGGCAGCATCTGCGCCTGCTGAACGCGGCGCGCGGCGCGCACCTGGCAGACGCAGCGCGTGAAGGCACCGATGCGCCTTCGGCCAGGACGCCCGAGACCACCGCGGATCGCGCCACGGCCGAGCGGCTGCGGCAGCTTGCCGCGATCGTCGAGCAGTCGACCGACGCGATCGTCAGCTACGCGCCCGACGGCACGATCACGAGCTGGAACCCCGGCGCCGAGCGGCTCTATGGCTTCACCGCCGCCGAGGTGCTCGGCCGGCATCCGGACGACTTCCCGCCGTCTTCAGGCGAGATCTCGCGGCTGTTCACACGCGCGGCCGCCGGCGAGACGGTCCAGAATTACGAGACGGTGCATTTTACCCGCGATGGGCAGCGCCGCGTGGTCGCGGTGACGATCTCGCCGATCCGCGACGTCGGCGGCGCCCTCAGCGGCTTCAGCGGCATCGCGCGCGACATCACCGAACGCAAGCAGACGGAGGAGACGCTGCAGCGCCAGAACGGCTACCTTGCCGCCTTGCACGAAGTCACTCTCGGCCTGATGGACCGCGTCGAGGTGGCGGGGCTGATCGAAGCGATCGTGACGCGCGCGGCAGCGCTGCTCAACGCGAACGACGGCTTCGTCTGCCTCGTTTCGGCGGACGGCGATGCGCTCGAGCTCGCGGCTACCACCGGCCACCTGATCGGCCGCCATGCCAGCCGGTTGCGCAAGGGCGAGGGCATGGCAGGAACGGTGTGGCAGACCGGCGAGCCGCTGGTGATCGACGACTACACGGCCTGGGAGGGCAGCGTCTCGACCAACGGCCTCAACACCGCGGTGCGCGCCACGGTCGGCATTCCACTGCGCTCGGCTGGAGCAGTCGTCGGCGTACTCGGCCTCTCCCGCTCGGCCCCCGGGCAGCGCTTCGACGAGGACGAGGTCGAGCTGCTGGCGCAGTTCGCGCGGCTGGCGACGCTGGCCCTGGAGAATGCGCGGCTGCATGAAGCGGCGCGCGGCGAGCTGGAGGAGCGCCGCCGCGCGGAGACGAGGCTGCGACGGGAGAACGCGTATCGCGCAGCGTTGCACGAGATCACGCTGGGCCTGATGCAGCGGCACGAGATGGCCGATCTGCTGGACACGATCGTTACCCGCGCCGCGGCGTTGCTCGGCACCGCGCACGGCTTTGTCAACCTCGTCACCGCCGACGGCGTCGGTCTCGAAACCACGGCGGGCACCGGTATGTTTCGCGGCCAGATCGGCACGCGCATGGAGCGCGGCCAGGGGCTCGCCGGCAGTGTGCTCGCCACGGGCGAGCCGCTGCTCGTGCCCGACTACACGGTCTGGTGCAGCCGGCTGCCGGGCAGCGAGCGCGATCTGGTACACGCCTGCGGAGCGGCGCCGCTGCGCGCCGGCGCCGAAGTGGTGGGCGTCATCGGTCTCGCCTTCACCAGCCAGGAGCATGAGTTCGGGGAGGAAGAACTGGCCGTGCTGGTGCAGTTCGCCCAGCTCGCCTCGATCGCGTACGACAACGCGCGGCTCTACCAGTCCTCGCGCCTGGAGATCGACGAACGCCGGCGCGCCGAGGACCGGCTGCGACGCGAGAACGCCTACCGCGCGGCCCTGCACGAAACCGCGCTCGGTCTGATCAATCACATCAGCGTCGCCGACGTGCTGACCGCGATCATCGCCCGCTCCACCGCGCTGCTCGACGGCGACCACGGCTTTGTCGACCTGGTGACGCCGGATGGCAGGTGGCTTGAGCTGACCGCCGCAACCGGGCTGTTCAAAGACGAGATCGGCCGGCGCTTCCGCCCGGGCGAAGGCGTCGTCGGCCGCGTGTGGGCCAGCGGCGAACCGCTGGCGATCGGCGGCTATCACCGCTGGCAGGGGCGGCTGCCCGGCGGCGTGCGGGACGTGGTGCGGTCCGCCGTCGGTGTACCGCTCAAATCGGGCGAGCAGGTGATCGGCGTGCTGGGCATCATGCGCACCCAGAGCGAGACGCCGTTCGGCCAGGAGGAGATCGACACGCTCGGCCAGTTCGCCCGCCTGGCGGTGGTGGCGCTGGACAACGCACGGCTCTACCAGGAGGCGCGCGCGGCCGAGGAGGAGCTGCGCCGCCAGCTCGACTTCACCGGCGCGATCACCAGCAACCTGGGCGAGGGGGTGCTGGCGCTCGATGGCGAGGGACGAGTGACGCTGGCGAATCCGGCGGCGGTGCGCCTGCTCGGCTGGGAGGGCGACAAGCTGATCGGACGGCCGATTGGGGAGGTGCTCCCCGCGCCGCCTGCCGCCGGCGCTGCGCCTGAGCAGGACGATCTGGCAGATGCCCTGGGCAGGAGTCTGCCGGTACGTGTCGATGACGCGGTCTTTGTCCGGCGCGACGGCGCCCCGCTTCCCGCCAGCTTCTCCGCCTCGCCGATCCGCAGCGCGGGCCGCGTCACCGGCACGGTGATCGCCTTCCACGACATCACGGAGCGCAAGGCGCAGACCGCGGCGCTCGAGCATCAGGCGCAACACGACGCGCTCACGGGGCTGCCCAACCGGGTGCTGCTGCGCGACCGGCTGGAGCAAGGAATCCGCACGGCCGGCCGCGAGGCTCTGCCACTCGCCTTGCTGGTGATGGACCTCGACGGGTTCAAGGAAGTCAACGACACACTGGGCCACCAGATGGGCGACGTGTTGCTGCAGCACGTCGCGCACCGGCTGCAGGACGCGCTGCGCAGCTCGGACACCGTGGCGCGGCTGGGCGGCGACGAGTTTGCCGTCCTCTTGCCCGGCGACGCGCAGGCCGGCGCCCAGATCGCCGCGCAGAAGCTGCTCGCGGCGCTCGATCGGCCGTTCTCGATCGATGGCTACGGCATCGGCGTCGGCGCAAGCATCGGCGTCGCCGTGTTTCCCGAGCACGGGCTCGACGCGCAGACGTTGTTGCGCCGCGCCGATGTGGCGATGTATGTCGCCAAGCGCGGCCGGCGCGGCGCGGTGGTCTACACCTCGGAGCACGACGAGCACAGCCCCCATCGGCTGGTTCTCCTCGGCGAGATGCGCAACGCGATCGAGGGCGGCCAGTTCGCGCTCTCGTTCCAGCCGATCTACGACCTGCGCTCGCGGCAACTCGTGCGCGCCGCGGCACGCCCGCACTGGCAGCATCCACGGCGCGGCCCGTTGCCGCCGCAGGAGTTCATCCCACTGGCTGAACAGACGGGTCTGGTCGGCCCACTCACCCGCTGGCTGCTCGGTAGGGCGTTGCAGACCTGCGCCGACTGGCACGAGGCAGACCGGGCGATCGGCGTCGCGGTGCATCTCCCGGCACGCGCGCTGCACGACCGCGGCACGGCCGAGATGATCGCCGAGTTGCTCGCGGCTCAGGACCTGCCAGCCTCCGCCTTGACGCTGGAGATCGGTGAAGGCGCGCTGGTTTCCTCGCCGCAGCGCGCGCTGGAAACGCTGATGCGCCTGCACACGCTCGGCGTGCGCATCGCCATCGCTGGCTTCGGCGCGGGCTATGCCTCACTCGCGTATCTCAAGCGGCTGCCGGTGGATGAGCTCAAGATCTCACCCGCGTTCGTCGCCGACCGGCTGCGCGACGCAAACGAGCCGGCGGCGCGCACCGCCGTCGACCTCGCCCACAACCTGGGCCTGCAGATCACGGCCGAGGGCATCGCGGACGAGGAGACGCTGGCGAAGCTGCGGGCGATCGGCTGCGATGCTGCTCAAGGTCCGCTCTTTGGCGAACAGCTTGAAGCCGCTCAGGTGCTCGCCCGGCTGCCTGAAGGCTGAGCGGATCGGTTCATCGAGCCACGCGTCTCCGGCCACCAATGGCCCAGTCGTATCGTCTGCAATTGGCTCTGGCAGTGGACCATTCCCCAGGCTAGCCTGAGTCTGCCGGCGTAAAATGCCTGTTCGCGCGGGGCAATGAAGGAGCGGGCAATGAGCCAAATCGCCACCGAAACCACGGTTCGCACCGTCTGTCCGCACGACTGCCCCGACATGTGCTCGATGCTCGTCACGGTGCGAGACGGCCACGTGCTGCGCGTGCAAGGCGACCCGGAACACCCCGTGACGCGCGGCTTCCTCTGTGGCAAGGTCATGCGCTACGCGGAACGCGTGCACTCGCCGGAGCGGCTTTTGACCCCGTTGCGGCGGAGCGGGGCAAAAGGCGAGGGGCGGTTCGAGCCGATCTCCTGGGACGCCGCCCTGGACGAAATCGTGGCGCGCTGGCGTGCCGTGATCGAGGAGTCGGGCGCGGAGGCGCTGCTTGGCTGGTGCTACAGCGGCAACCAGGGTCTTGTAGGCCGCAATCTGTTCCAGGCCCTGTTCCACGCGCTGGGCGCCAGCCGCTTTATCGCCGGCACGATCTGCGACAGCGCCTGCGACCAGGGCTGGGAGTACGCCGTCGGCGACGATCCCGGCAGCGACATGGAGAGCGTGGTCGATTCTGATCTCGTGATCTGCTGGGGCGCCAACGTCGTCACGACCAACGTCCACATCGTGCCGCTGATCAACGAGGCGCGGGCGAAGGGCGCGAAACTGGTGGTGATCGACCCGTACCGCACGCGCACAGCTCGCCAGGCGGACTGGCACATCGCGCCGCGCGTCGGCAGCGATACGGCGCTCGCACTTGGCGTCATGCACGTGCTCGTGCGAGAGGGGCTGCACGACGCCAGGTTCGTGGCGCAGCGCACGGAGGGCTTCGAAAGGCTCTGCTTTGAGACCTTGCCGCGCTATACGCCGCGGGCCGTGGAGCGCATCAGCGGCGTGCCCGCCGCCGACATCGAGCGACTGGCGCGGATGTACGGCGAGGCCCGCGCCCCCTTCATCCGCCTGGGTATGGGCATGTCGCGCAACAGCGGCGGCGGCATGGCCGTGCGCACGGTCGCCTGCCTGCCGGCGCTGGTCGGCGCCTGGGCGAAGCGGGGTGGCGGCGCGCTGCTGGCCAGCGCCGCCGGCTGGCAGCTCGACTACGACGCCTTGCGCCGGCCCGACCTGGCGCCGCGGCCCACGCGCCGCATCAACCACAGCCTGCTGGGCGGGGCGTTGCTGGAGCTGGACGACCCGCCGATCCGGGCGCTGTTCGTCGCCTCGAACAACCCCGCCGTCACCTGTCCCGACAACGCCCGCGTGATCCGGGGTCTGCGGCGCGAGGACCTGTTCACCGTCGTGCACGACACCTTCCTCTCCGACACGGCGCGCTACGCCGACATTGTGCTGCCGGCGAGCACGAGCCTGGAGTCCGAAGATCTGCACCGCAGCTACGGCCACCGTTATGTGCAGCACGCCCCGCGCATCCTCGAGCCGCAGGGCGAGTCGCGGCCGAACCTCTGGCTCGTGCAGCAGCTCGCCGCACAGCTCGGTCTGAAGGACGAGGTTTTCACGCGCACGCCGCGCGACCACATGCAGGCGCTGTTCGCGGGCGCCGCCGGCGCGGCGGCGCGGGTCGATCTCGAAACAGTGCTCTCCGGCGAGCCCACGAAGCTGCCGCTGGCAGACAGCGGCCCGACGATTACGCATCTCTACTCCGACGCGATGGCGGCCGATGGTCTGCCCGGTCTGCCCGAGTGGCAACCCGACCCCGCCCAGCCTGCCGGCGAAGACGCCGCGCGCTGGCCGCTGCGCCTGCTGACGGCGCCGGGCCATCATCAGCACCACACCGCCTTCGCCGGCGTCGCCGCGCTGCAGCGCAGGCAGGGCACGCCGGCCTGCCTGCTGCATCCGGACGATGCGCGAGGGCGCGGCATCAGTGACGGTGATGCTGTGAGGTTGTTCAACGAGCACGGTCAGGTCGGCCTGGTCGCGAAAGTAACGGCCGACGGGCAGCGGGGCGTGGTGGTGGTGGAGGGCAGCCGCGGCCGCTCGCGCTTCCTCAGCGGCGGCCCGCTCAACGTGCTGACCTCGGACCACCTGTCCGACATGGGCGCGGGCGCGACGTATCAAAGCACCTGGGTGGAGGCGTGCCTGCTGGGCGACAAGGACGGCTAACGGGGCGGATATACTCATTCCAGACGCGAAGGCGACTGTCTGGAGCGAGGCGATGGCCACCAAGGTTCTGAGCGAGGCCGAGCGGATGCGGCGGGTGCCGGGGATCATCTTCGTAGACGGCGCCACGGGCCGCCGCGCCCGCATTGCCGGCACCGGCATCGAGGTGTTCGAGGTCGTCAAGCGCTACCGCGCCACGCGGGACTGGGCGGACACGCGCGAATTCCACGACATGCTCTCGGACGCCGAGTTCGCCGCCGCCCGCGCCTACTATGAAGCCTTCCCCGAGGAGATCGACGCCTGGCTGGACGACGCCGACCGCATCGACGCATGGCTGGAGCAGCATGCGCCGCTGATCCCGCCCTACCGGGACGGTTACGGCACGGCGTGAAGGTAGTCGACGTAGTAAGGCGGTACTCCGCCCGTGTGCGCACGATCGAACGCAACAAGCGCCCGCGCAATCTCGGCCGCGGGGCGGTCTTCGAGCGATTTGGTAATGCAGAGCACACCAGCGTGCGGTGACTGGTTCGCGGCAAACTCTTCGCTCATTGGCCAAAAGTCCTTGCAGTTGCGCGTGATCAGGATGCGGCCTTGCCGCGCGGCGAAGAGCAGTTGGTCCTGGTCGCGGACACCCTTGCGGCCCAGCTCTTCGGTGTGCAGGATGTCGAGCCCCAGCCCGCGGGCGATGCGTGCAGCCAGCACCGGCACGTCCTCGTCGGCGTAATAGCCGGCCACCCGCGGCCCTCAGCGTGGAATGTTCGGCCGATCGTCGCACGGCGGCCGGCTCCGGGCGATGCTCGGCTCAGGGATGCAGCAGCAGGCTGCTGACCGGGGCGGCGACCGGGCCGCCGATCACCAGCGAGACGCGGCAGTTCTCTACCTGGCAGGTCGATTCGCCCCGCACCTGGCGCACCGCCTCGTTCACCAGCTCCAGGCCGTGCATGTAACACTCGGCTAAATTCCCGCCGCTGGTGTTGATCGGCAGCTTGCCATGGGGCCAGGTCAGGTTCTCGACTGTACAGAAGGCGTCCGCCTCCTCCGGCGCGAAGAAGCCGTGCTCGGCCATCGCCAGCAGCTCGCCGCCGGTGAAGTTCTCGTACACCTGCGCCACGTCCACGTCCTTCGGCTCGATGCCGGCTTCGGCGAAGAGGCGCGGCGCAAGCGTCTTGAAGTTCGCCGTGGCGTAGTCGGGGCCGGCGTGGGTGAAGAGGTCGTGACGGAACATGGAGCCCTGCGCCGCGGCCATCACGTAGGCCGGTTTGTGCTTGAGGTCGCGCGCCCGTTCCGGCGTGGTGACGATCAGCGCCGCGGCGCCGTCGTTCTCCTGGCAGCAGTCGAACAGGTGGAAGGGCTCCACGATCCAGCGGGAGTTGTCGTAGTCCTCGCGCGAGAGCGGCCGGCCGTACATCACCGCCCGCGGGTTGAACTGCGCGTGGTGATACGAGGCGAGGGCGATACCGGCCAGGGCGTTCACGGTCGCGCCGTGTTCCTCCATGAAACGGCGCGTGCGCAGCGCGATCACCTGCGCCGCCGAGAGCAGCCCATACGGCGCGCTGTACGCCATCATGCCCGCCGTGACGCTGGCGCGCGTGCCCTGGCCGAAGCGGCGGAACTGCCCCTGCGCCAGCGAGCGGAAGACGACGATGTGCTGAGCATAACCGGCTGCTACCGCCGCGGCCGCGTTCGCCACCGCGGCGCCGACGCCGCCGCCCCCGCCACCCCAGACCATGCCCGTCCAACGCAGCTCGGGCAGGCCGAGCGCGGCGGCCAGGCGCACGGGCTCGTTGCGGTCGTTGCTGTAGCTGGCGAAGCCGTCGATCTGCTCGACCGCAAGCCCGGCATCGTCCGCCGCGCGCAGCACCGCCTCGCAGGCCAGCGCGAACTCGCTGACGGGGGCGCCGCCGCGCTTGTAGTAGTGGGTCTCACCGATGCCCGCGATCGCCGCGCGGTCCCGGATCGACGGCTCAGACATGCGGCGCCTCCACCGGGCGGCCCTGCCGGCCACTCCGGCCGCAGTATACGGTGCGGCGCCGCGTGAGACGCCGTGCGCGATATAACAGCACGGCCGGGAAGAGCGTTTCAAGCCCTTCCCGGCCGCCGCTGTATGGACGCAGCTTGGTCTAGCCGCCGGCGCTATCCGGTCGGCAGCGTATCGCGCAGGCGGTCGCCCGCCTCCTCGCGGATGCGCCGGCCCTCCTCCGCGGTGAAGGTTTCGCCGCAGCCTTCACAGTGCCAGCCGGTGGCACGTTCCTCGTGACCGATATCGTCCGCGCGATCCCAACGCGGCGTCATCGTCGTATGCGGGCACAGCGAAACACCCGGCTGCGCCGCTTCGGGGATCTCCTGGCCCTTGCCGAAGAGCTTGCTCATGAGCCCCATGAGGACACCTCCTCCAGCAGATCCTACGTGCGTCCATCGCCCTTTCACCCTACTCCCTATGTGCGATAAATCGCACCCGTGTCGTACCGCGATATCGTTACGAAATTACGGGCGCTGACAGAATGCTGCCGTTGCCGGCATCGCCAGCGCCGTGCTGCTGCGGTACAGTCAGTCGAGCCGCCGCTGTCGCGGCGCCGCGCCAGAGGGAGGACCGAGATGACCACCGCAACGCCCGCGGGCCTGCGCCCGTTCACGATCGCCGTGCCCCAGGAAGTGCTCGACGACCTGCACGAGCGCCTGCG
This sequence comes from Dehalococcoidia bacterium, assembly GCA_035310145.1. Lineage (NCBI taxonomy): Bacteria > Bacillati > Chloroflexota > Dehalococcoidia > Dehalococcoidia bacterium. The sequence goes on along the minus strand of DATGEL010000123.1, from coordinate 27,760 downwards.
CCGCACGCGCTTTCCCGACGAGGTTCCCGACAGCGGCTGGACCTACGGCGCCAACCTCGCGTATTTGCGCGATCTGGTGGAGTACTGGTTGAACCGCTACGACTGGCGCGCGGCCGAGGCGCGGCTCAACGCCCTGCCGCAGTTTACGGCCACCGTCGGCGGGCTCGAGCTGCATTTCGCCTACATCCGCGGCAAGGGGCCGAACCCGGCGCCGCTGCTGATCAGCCACGGCTGGCCGGGCTCGTTCTTCGAGATGATCGAGATCGCCGGTCCGCTGAGCGATCCGGCGGCGCACGGCGGCGACACTGCCGACGCGTTCGACCTGGTAATCCCCAGCCTGCCGGGCTACGGCTTCTCGGAGCATCCGCAGGCGCCGGGCATGACGCCGCAGGCGATCGGCGAACTGTTTGCGCGGCTGATGCACGAGACGCTCGGCTACGACCGCTATTTCGTGCAGGGGGGCGACTGGGGCGCGGTGATCACGGCGGCGATGGCGTATCAGCAGCCGCGGCAGGTCGCCGGCCTGCATCTGAACATGCTCGGCGTGCGCCCCTACACCGGCGCCGGCACGCCGCCGCTCAGCGACGAAGAGCAGGCGTTCATGGCCGAGGCGGAACGCTGGCGGCTGGAGGAGACGGGCTACCAGTGGATTCAGGGCACGCGCCCGCAGACGCTCGCGTACGGCCTGACCGATTCGCCCGCCGGCCTCGCCGGCTGGATCGTGGAGAAGTTCCGCGCCTGGAGCGACTGCGACGGCGACGTGGAGCGCAGCTTCAGCAAGGACCAGCTGCTGACGAACATCATGATCTACTGGGTCAGCGGCTGCATCAACAGCTCCACCCGCCTCTACTACGAGAGCCGGCACAACCCCTGGCGCCTGAACGCCGGCGAGCGCATCGAGGCGCCCACGGGCTACGCCGCCTTCCCGCACGAGCTGACGCGCCCACCGCGCTCCTGGGCCGCGCGGGCGCTGAACCTGCAGCGCTGGACGCCGATGCCGCGCGGGGGCCACTTCGCCGCGATGGAGGAGCCGCAGCTGCTCGTCGATGACATCCGCGCCTTCTTCCGGCCGCTGCGGGCGTCGCTGGCGCGCTGAACTCCCGGCATGGCGGCGCCGCAGCAGACGACGGGCGGGAGCACCCTGCCGTATCCTGAATGAGATGCAGATTCCACGGCACGAGCGCGGTTTGGTCGGGTTTTCGCAGCGGGCGGTATGGCCGCTGGGCGCGCTCGTGCTGCTGCTGGTCGTGCTGCACTTCCTGCCGCTTTCCCTCAAGCACGTCTTCACCGTGCTCTTCACCGCGGTTCTGCTGGCCGCGGCCGTCGCCCCGGCGGCGCGCTTTATGGCCCGCCGCGGTGTGCCGCGCGGCGTCACGATCCTTGTGATCTACCTGCTGGTGCTGGCGGTGCTCGCCGGTGTCATCGCCTTGATCGTGCCGCTGGTCGTGGACGAGATCGATGCGCTGCGCCAATCGTTACCGGGCTACGCCGACGACGCGCAGCGCTTCGTCGCCCGCATCGCCCCGGATCAGGCGCAGAACTTCTCCACCAAGACGATTACCGACCGCCTCTCGGGCGAGCTGGGCACCGTTGCCAGTACGCTGACGAGCCTGATCTTCGACCTCGTCTCCTTCAGCATCACCGTGATCCTGGTGCTGGTGATCGCCTTCTTCCTCGCGGTGGAAGAAGACTTTGTCGCGCTGGCGATCCGCCGCTTCGTGCCGCCGGACCAGCGGCCGCGCGTGGCGCGGGTGATGGGCCGCATCGGCACGCGCATGGGGCAGTGGGCACGGGCACAACTCCTGCTGGCGCTGTTTTTCGGCGTGGCGTTCGGCGCGGGGCTGCGCATCTTCAACGTGCACTACGCGGTGACGCTTGGCGTGATCGGCGGTGTGCTTGAGGTCATTCCTTACGTCGGCGGTTTCCTTACGGTGGCGCTGGCGGTGCTCGTCGCGTTGACGCAGAATCCGCTGCTGGTGATCTGGGTGGTCGCCTGGTACGCCGTGGTGGTGGAGATCGAAGGCCACGTGATCGCGCCGAAGCTGATGGACCGTGTGCTGGGCATCCATCCGCTGGTGGTCGTGGTGGCGCTCTTCCTGGGAGGCGAGGCGCTGGGCATTCTCGGCGCCCTGCTGGCCGTGCCGATTGCCATCGTCGTCCAGGCGCTGCTCGACGAGTTCTACGTCTTCGAGCCGCCTTCCGTGGCGCCCGCCGCGGTGGACGGTCATGGCGCCGAATTGCCCTCGGACAAGCGCGAGCCGGAGCACCCGCCGCCGGTGGCGCCCCGCTCTGCCGCCGGCCGGCGACGCTGAGCCGGCCGGTAGACTGGCTTCAGGGGTAACCACGCCAACGTGGTGGACACGGAGCACGATCGAGCGTGGATGACCGCGCGCTGCTGCGCGACCTGCAGGCGGCGCTGCTTGAGACGGAGGGCCAGGGTGCGGAGGCGCAGGCCGCCGCGATCGGCCGCGTGCTGGCCGCGCACGGCGCCACCGTGGCCGACATCTATCGCCTGCGTGGCCGCGCCCGCACGCGCCGGCAGAACGAGCTCTCCGGCCTGCGCACCCGCCTCGAAGGCCTGATCGAGCAGCGCGAGATCGCCCAGGCCACGGCCGACGCCGTCGACCGCTTCCTGCGCGAGCGATGACCGACTGACGGAGCGAAAGTGAACCTCCGGTGTCGGTCGGCACAGCGCCGGCGCACCAGCGGCAAACGTCCCGATAACGTCCGGATAACGTGCAGTCGCTAGCCTCCGGGGTGAATGGCGGGGCTCTCCTGGCCCGCCGAACACGCCCGCAGGAGGCGCGATGAGACCCGGCCGTCAGATCGGCATCCTCGTCTCGCTGGCGCTCGCGGCAACGCTGGCGCTGGCATGCAGCAGCAACAAAAACAATTCGAATCAGAACAAGACCGTCGGTACCGCCGCTCGGGCCGCGACCCAGGTCGCAGCCGTCAGCGCCACGTCGGCCGCCACGAAGGCGCCGGCATCGCCCGCGGCGAGCAGCGTGCCGATGTGCCCGCCAAGCGGCGCGGCGAACGCGCTGATCGGCGCCGGCTCGACGTTCGACAACCCGCTGTTCAGCAAGCTGTTCGATGTCTACAACCAGCAGTGCAAGGTCCAGGTCAACTACCAGTCGATCGGCAGCGGCGGCGGCATCCAGCAACTCACGCAGAAGACGGTGCAGTTCGGCGCCACCGACGCCCCGCTCACCGACGAGCAGATCAAGGCGGCCGGCGGCGACGTCGTGCACATCCCCGTCACCATCGGCGCCGTGCCCGTCGGCTACAACCTGCCCGGCGTGAAGTCGGGGATGAAGCTGACCGGCGATACGCTGGCGAAGATCTTCATGGGCCAGATCAAGAAGTGGAACGACCCGGCGATCAAGGTGATCAACCCCGGCGCCAACCTGCCCGACCTTGATATCGCCGTGGTGCATCGCTCGGACGGCAGCGGCACCTCCTTCATCTTCACCAGCTACCTCTCGGCGGTCAGCCCAGACTGGAAGTCGAAGGTCGGCGCCGCGACTTCGGTGGAATGGCCGACGGGCTCCGGCGGCAAGGGCAGCGAGGGCGTCGCCGGCCTCGTCAAGCAGACCCCCGGCGGCATCGGCTACTTCGAGCTAGCCTACGCGGTGCAGAACACCATTACCGTCGCCACCTTGCAGAACCAGGCCGGCAAGTTCGTGGACCCGACGTCGGACGGCGCCAGCGCCGCCGCGGCCGGTGCGATCGCCAACCTGCCGCCCGACCTGCGTGCCACCTTCGTCAACGCGCCCGGTGACGCCAGCTACCCCATCTCCGGCTTCAGCTGGGTAGCGATCAACACCGGCCAGAGCGATGCGAAGGTCGCACAGTCCCTCGTCTCGCTGCTCTGGTGGGTCACGCACGACGGGCAGAAGTACGCGCAGGATCTTTCGTACGCGCCGCTGCCCGAACAGTTGCAGAAGCTGGACGAGGCGCAGCTAAAGAAGATCACGGCCGACGGCAAGCCCGTGCTGGCGCAGTAGCCGGGAGTAGCCCGGTGCGCTCGGGAGGGCGCGTGTGGCTCGGTCAATCGGAACTTCGGGGAAGCTGACTCGCGCCCGCGGAGGCCGCGGCGAGCGGATCTTCCGCGCGGCGGTCACGGCATCAGCCCTGCTGGTGCTGCTGATCGTGGTGGGGCTCGGCGTCGACCTGGCCTGGGAGTCGCGCCAGGCGATCGGCAGGTTCGGCCTCGGCTTCCTCACCTCGCAACACTGGGATCCGGTGCATCAGCGCTTCGGCGCGCTGCCCTACATCTTCGGCACGATCATCACCTCGCTGATCGCGATCGCGCTGGCTCTGTTCATCGGCGTTGGCACCGCGCTGTTCCTCACGGAGCTTGCGCCTCGGCGGCTGCGCGTGCCGCTGGCCACGCTGGTCGAGTTGCTGGCGGCGATTCCCAGCGTGGTCTACGGCCTGTGGGGCATCTTCGTCCTGGCGCCCCTCCTGCGCACGACGGTCGAACCGTTCCTGCATGACACGCTCGGCTTCATTCCCCTGTTCAGCGGCCCGCAGATCGGGATCGGCCTGCTCGCAGGCGGCGTGATTCTCGGCATCATGATCCTGCCCACCGTCGCCGCGATCTCACGCGATGTGCTGCGGGCCGTGCCGCTCGAGCAACGCGAAGCCGCCTACGCGCTCGGCGCCACGCGCTGGGAGGTGATCCGGGGCGTTGTGCTGCCCTACGCGCGCAGCGGCATCTTCGGCGCCGCGATCCTCGGCCTCGGCCGGGCGCTGGGCGAGACGATCGCCGTAACCATGGTGATCGGCGGCCGGGCGCAGATCACCCATTCGCTCTTCTCGCTCGGCTACACGATCGCCGCCGTGATCGCCAACGAGTTCACCGAGGCGACCTATCCGCTGTATCTGGCGTCGCTGTTCGAGCTGGGCCTGATCCTGCTGGCGATCACCATGATCTTGAACATCTGCGCTCGCCTGCTGGTCTGGCGGATCACTCGCGGCGCGCCGGGGGCGATGACGGCATGAGCATCGCCAGCGCCCCGCGCGCGCGCCCTTCCCTCGTCTCCCGCAGGATCGAGCGCCGCAGGCTGACCAACCTGGTGATGCTCGGCCTGATCGTGCTGGCGCTCGTCGTCAGCCTGGCGCCGCTGATCGCGGTGCTCGCCTACGTCGCGGTCAACGGCCTGCCCGGGCTTTCCGTCAGCTTGCTTACGAAGCTGCCGCGGCCGGTGGACGTGGGCGCGGGCGGCATGGCGAACTCGCTGGTCGGCTCGCTGGTGATCGTCGGCCTCGCGGCTCTGCTCGGCACGGCGCTGGGCATCGCCGGCGGCATCTATCTGGCCGAGTACGGCCATGGCAAGCTCGCGCTGCTCGTCCGCTTCTTCGCCGACGTGCTCAGCGGCATTCCCTCGATCGCGATTGGCCTGTTTGTGTATGTGCTTCTAGTCGTGCCGATGCACAGCTTTTCGGCGCTGGCGGGCGCCGTGGCGCTGGCGATCGTGATGCTGCCGCTGGTGGTGCGCACGACCGAGGAGATGCTGAGGCAGGTGCCCGGTACGCTGCGCGAGGCGGGCATGGCGCTCGGCGTGCCGCGCTGGCGCGTCGTGCTGAGCGTGGTGCTGCCCGCCGCCGCCAGCGGCATTATCACCGGCACGCTGCTCGCGGTGGCCCGCATCGCCGGCGAGACGGCGCCGCTGCTGTTCACTGCTTTCGGCAACGAGTTCTGGCAGCGATCGCTCGCGAAGCCGATCGACGCGGTGCCGCTGCGCCTGTTCAAGTACGCGATCGGACCGTACGACGCCTGGCACAAGCTGGCGCAGGCGGCGGCACTGGTGCTCATCCTATCCGTGCTGGTGCTCAGCATCGGCGCCCGCTATTACGCAAGCCGCAACCGGTTGCAACGCGAGTGAGCCCACGCGTGAGCCATCGTCCAGCCATTCCGGGAGAGAACGAAGCCATGATCGAATCCACCGTCCTACCGGCGCCTCCGGGCCTTCTCGCCCGTGTGACCGCGCCCGCCGTGGCGGTCGGGGCCGAGCGCGAGCGGCAGGCGCCGGCCAAGATGCGCGCGGAACACCTGAACTTCTACTACGGCGCCTTCAAGGCGCTTGCGGATATCACGCTCGAAATCCCGGAGCGCCAGATCCTGGCGATCATCGGTCCCTCCGGCTGCGGCAAATCCACGTTTCTGCGCGCCTTCAACCGCATGCACGATCTCACTCCCGGCGCCCGCATCGAGGGCCAGATCCTGCTCAACGACGAAGACATCTACGCCGCGAACGTGGATCCGGCGTTGGTTCGGGCGCGGGTGGGCATGGTCTTCCAGCGGCCCAATCCCTTTCCCCGCTCGATCTTCGAGAACGTCGCCTTCGGGCCGAAGCTGCACCGCCGTGCCAGGGGCAAAGCCCTGGCCGAGCTGGTGGAACGCAGCCTGCGCAGCGCCGCCCTGTGGGACGAGGTGAAGGACAAGCTTGACCAGTCCGCCTACGACCTCTCCGGCGGCCAGCAGCAGCGGCTGTGCATCGCCCGCGCCCTGGCGATGGAGCCGGACGTGCTGCTGATGGACGAGCCCGCCTCGGCGCTGGACCCGATCGCCACGCTCAAGATCGAGGAACTGATGCAGGACCTCTCGCGCCGCTACACGATCGTGATCGTCACGCATAACATGCAGCAGGCGGCGCGCGTCGCGCATCGCACGGCGTTTTTCATGGCGAACGAGCAGCGCGCCGGCTTCCTCGTCGAGTGCAGCGACACGGCGACGATGTTCACCGCGCCCTCCGACAAGCGCACCGAGGACTACATCACCGGGCGCTTCGGCTAAGGGCTGCACGAAAGCCAGCCCCCGCAACTCGGTGGAACTGCCCGCGGCCGTGCTGCGAGCAGCGGCGCGTGATCGCCGGCTGGTTCGCTCCGACCCGTCGCGGCGACCGCTTCCGCCGCCCCGCTCGGCTCGCGACCTGGCCGCCGTTGGCAATACTGGCCGCGATGGCTAGAGTGAAGAACGGCCCCGGCGCGGCGACCGGATCCGATCGGGAGGGACGGCGCCGACTCCGCAACGGCCGTATAAGGATGCGTGCAATGGACTTCCGGCTGAGCGCAGAGGACGAGGGCTTCCGCGGCGAGGTGCGGCGCTTCCTCGGCGAAAACTGGAGCGGCGAAGCGAGCGGCTACGATCCCTCGAGTCCGGCGGCGTTCCAGGCGCAGCAACGCTTCCAGCAGAAGCTTGCCGAACACGGTTGGCTGACGCTCGCCTGGCCCAAAGCATACGGCGGCATGGGCGCCAGCCACCTGCGCCAGCTCGTCTTTCAAGAAGAGGTCGGCCGCGTCGGCGCCCCCGCGACCAACGGCGGCATCAACCTGGTCGGGCCTTGCCTGATGGTGCACGGCACCGAGGCGCAGAAGCAGCGCTTCCTGCCGCCGATCGCCCGCGGCGAGGCGTACTGGTGCCAGGGCTTCTCCGAGCCGGGATCGGGCTCCGATCTGGCGTCGCTGCAACTGCGCGCCGTGCGCGACGGCGACGACTTCGTGCTCAACGGCCAGAAGATCTGGACCAGCGGCGCCCAGTACGCCGGCTGGATCCATGTGCTGGGCCGCACCGATCCGGACGCGCCCAAGCACCGCGGCATCACCTACTTCATGGCGGAGATGTCCTCGCCGGGGATCAGCGTGCGGCCGATCGTACAGATGAACGGCCGCTCCGGCTTCAACGAGACGTTCTTCGAGAACGTGCGCGTACCCGCCAACCAGATCATCGGCGAAATCAACCGCGGCTGGTACGCGGCGACGACGACGCTCGACTTCGAGCGCTCCGGCATCGGCTTCGTCGTCGGCGCCGAGCGCACGCTGGCGAAGCTCACGGCCTTCGCCGGCATGGCCAGTCCCAGCGGCGGGAAGCCGGCGGATCTGCCCGGAGTGCGTGCCCGCCTGGCTGAGCTGCAGATCGAGGCCGCGGTCGGGCGCTGGCTGGCGTACCGCGTGGCCTGGATGCAGGGACGGGGGCTGATCCCTAACTACGAGTCGTCGATGTCCAAGGTCTACGGCACGGAGCTGAATCAGCGCGTGGCCGCGGCGGGCATCAACCTGCTGGGGCTGTACGGCGGCCTGCGTCCGGGTTCGCCCTTCGCGCCGCTGCAGGGCGAGTTGGAGGACATGTATCTCTCCACCGTCTCGTACACGATCGCGGCGGGCACCAGCGAGATCCAGCGCAACATCATCGCCACGCGCGGCCTCGGCTTGCCCAGGGGTTAGAGTGCAGGGGATAAACGGCGCGGGACCAGGGCGCGGACAAGGAGAGAGTATGGCCGGGCGGCATCTGGAAGGCAAGGTTGCGATCGTCACAGGCGGCGCGGGCGGCATGGGCAGCTGGGTCAGCAAGATCTTCGCCGAGCAAGGGGCGAAGGTGGTTGTCGCGGACACAGGCGCCGACGTCGAAGGGCGGATGGGCATGGACCCCGCCCGCGTCAACGCCGTGGTGGACGAGATTGCGAAGGCCGGCGGCACGGCGCGAGCGTCGATCGGCGACGTGGCGGACATGGAGTACGCCGAGAAGCTCGTACGCGAGACGATCGAGGGCTACGGCGGACTCGACATCCTCGTTTGCGCCCACGGCATTCTCAGAGAGCGCATGATCTTCAACATGGCCGAGGACGAGTGGGACGGCAGCGTGCGCTCCCACCTCAAGGGCTGCTTCGCGCCGACCAAGTTCGCCTCGATCTACTGGCGGGCGACACGGGCCGGCGGCCGCGTCATCTACTTCACCTCCGCGGCCGGCATCCGCGGCGGCGCGGGCCAGCCCAACTACTCCGCGGCGCAGCAGGCGAAAATCGGCCTCATGCTCTCCAACGCGCAGGCGCTCGGCCGCTACGGCGTGACGGCCAACTGCATTTCACCCCAGGCTTCCACCCGCATGACCGATCGCGGCCGCGACGCGGCGCAGGCGCAGCGCGAGGGCGCCGCGCCGGCCAGCCTTTCCGCCGCCGGCACGGCCACCGACCCGAAGAACGTGGTGCCGACGATCGTCTACCTCGCCTCCGACGCCGGCGCGAACGTCAGCGGCCGCGTCTTCGGTGTCACCGGCCACCGCATCAGCGTCTGGCACGAGCCGGAGTGGGAGAACGTGATCTATTCCGAGACGCCGTACTGGGACATCGACCGGCTGTTCGAGTTGATGCCCGTGACGCTGGGCGCGTCCGGCTGGGCGCTGCCGCCCTTTCAGATCTGAAGCCCGACGAATACGGGAGAGAAGCAACGATGGCGCAGAAGCACCTGGAGGGCAAGGCCGCGATCGTGACCGGCGGCGCGGGCGGCATGGGCAGCTGGATCTGCAAGGTCTTCGCCGAGCAGGGGGCGAAGGTCATGGTGGCGGACACGGGCGCCGACGTCGAAGGACGCATGGGCATGGACCCCGCCCGCGTCAACGCCGTGGTGGACGAGATTGCGAAGGCCGGCGGCACGGCGCGGGCATCGGTCGGCGACGTGGCCGACCTGGACTACGCCGAGCGGTTGGTGCGGGAGACGATCGAGGGCTTCGGCGGGCTGGACATCCTGGTCTGTGCGCACGGCATCCTGCGCGACCGCATGATCTTCAATATGACCGAGGACGAATGGGACGGCAGCGTGCGCGCCCACCTCAAGGGCTGCTTCGCGCCGACCAAGTTCGCCTCGATCTACTGGCGCGCTACGCGCAACGGCGGGCGGATCATCTACTTCACCTCCGACGCCGGGATCAGCGGCAGCGCCGGCCAGCCCAACTACGCCGCGGCGCAGGCGGGCAAGCTGGGGCTGATGCGCTCCAACGCGCGCGCCCTGCAGCGCTACGGCGTCACCTGCAACGCGATCGCCCCGCTTGCCTCCACGCGCATGACGGACCTGACGCGCGGCGCCGCCGAGGCGCAGCGTGGTGGCGCGTCCCCCGCCAGCCTCGCGGCCGCGGGGACGGCGCTCGACCCGAAGAACGTGGTGCCGATCATCGTCTGGCTCTGCTCGGAGGCGGGCGGCGCGGTGACGGGGCGCATCTTCGGCGCCTCGGGACACCGCATCAGTCTCTTCCGCGAGCCATACCAGGAGCGCAGCCTCTTCACCGATACGCCGTTCTTCGACATCGACCGGCTGTTCGAGGAGTGGCCGCGGACGGTGGGCGCCGGCGGTTTCCCGCTCAACCGCGTGCAGGGCATGCAGGCGATGGCCCCGCTGGAGCAGACACCTGCGCCGGCCTCCGGCGCCCGATAGGCCCGGCGCTCAGACCCGCTCGAGGATCACGAGCGGGATTTCGCGGCTGGTCTTCGCCTGGTACTCGTCGTAGCCGGACCAGATTTGCGTCATCGCCTTCCAGAGCGCCGGCTTCTCCTCGGCGTTCGCGGTGCGGGCGCGGGCGGCGAAGCGTTCGGCGCCGACCTGCAACTGCACCTCGGGGTTGGCAGCGAGGTTCTTGTACCAGTGCGGGTGATCGGGCGCACCCCCGCGCGAGGCCACGATCAGGTAGCGGTCGCCGTCCTTGCCGTAGATCAGGGGCGTGAGGCGCGGCTCGCCCGTGTGGCGGCCCGTCGTCGTCAGCAGCAGCGTGGGCACGCCGCTCCAGATATGCCCGTCCGCGCCATTTGACGCGAGATAGCGCCGCGCGTGTTCCTGCTGCCAGGTCTCGGCCCTGGCCGCCGCCTCGCCCTGCTCGGCCATCACTCTCCCTCGCTTGCCGTCGGTTCCACCGCACGGACCTACTTCGCATCCTGCGCACGGCAGCGGCCCACTGTCCATGACCGCGCGCCGAGGCGAGCATGCGAGGCGGCACTGCCAATCCACGGCGCGCTCGGCCTATACTCAAAGCCGCCCCGCGGTGCGTCGCCGCGGCCGCGCCTGTGTTCAGCCGGAGACTGCGATGCTCAGCCCCTACCGTGTGCTGGACCTCACCGACAATCGCGCCGCGCTCGGCGCCCAGATCCTCGCAGACCTGGGCGCCGAGGTGATCACGATCGAGCCGCCCGGGGGCAGCCCCGAGCGCGGCGACCCGCCGGGAGCGAACGCCGGCCTGCAGTTCGCGGCCTACAACCGCAACAAGCGCAGCGTCACGCTCGACCTCGACGCCGCCGACGGCCGCGCAACCTTCCTCGACCTGGTGGCCACGGCGGACTTTCTCTTCGAGAACGACGAGCCCGGCGCGATGGCCGCCCGCGACCTCGGCTTCGAGGCGTTGCGGCAGCACAACCCGCGGCTGATCTACGTGGCGATCTCGCCCTTCGGCCAGGACGGGCCGTACCGGGGCTTTCTCGCGAGCGACCTCACGCTTTCGGCTCTCAGCGGCCAGATGGCGATGTACGGCGATGCCGACCGCCCGCCCGTGCGCATGTCGGTGCCGCAGGCTTGGCGGCACGGCGCCGCGGAAAGCGCGGTGGGCGCGATGGTCGCCTTGCAGCGCCGCACGCAAACGGGCGAGGCGCAGTTCGTGGACGTCTCACTGCAGGCGGCGCTGATCCTGACGGCCGTGAACGCCGCGATCGCATCGGCGATCCAGGGCAAGGACTTCAACCGCAACGGCAGCAAGGTGCAGCTCGGCCTCTACACCGCGCCGACGATCTTCGCCTGCGCCGACGGCTACGCGGTGCTCTTCTCGCAAAACCTCTGGCCGAAGCTCGTGGGCTGGATGGTGGCAGACGGCCAGCTGCCCGAGTCGTGGCTGAGCGACGTCAACTGGGCGACGTTCTTCCCCGACTTTCTCTCCGGCAAGCCGGTGAAGCATTCGTACGACGAGCTGGTGGAGTACGCCTCGGCCTATGTGGCGAAATTTCCAGCGCAGGCGCTCTTCCGTCGCGGCCTGGACGTGGGCGTGTTCATTGCGCCAGTGAACACGCTGGCGGAAGTGATGGCGTTTGACCAGCTTGAGGCGCGGGGCTACTGGCAGCCCATGCGCCTGCCCGATGGCCGCGAGGTGCGGGCGCCGGGGCCGTTCGTCCGTGCCAGCGCCACGCCGCTCCGCTACGCCCGCGGCGTGCCGGCGCCCGGCGAAGGCAATGCCGAGTTTCTGAGCGCCCGCGCCGCCGCGGGCAGCGTTCAACCGGAGCGCGATCCATGACGACAGACCCTTCGCTGCCCTTCGCCGGGCTGCGCGTGGCCGACTTCTCCTGGGTGGGCGTTGGACCGCTTACGGCCAAGTACTTCGCCGACCACGGCGCCACCACCGTACGCGTGGAGACCTCGCAGCCGCCGGACATTCTGCGCGTCAACGGGCCGTTCACGGACGGCGTCTTCGGCGTCAACCGCTCGCACTTCTTCGGCATGTGCAACTCCTCCAAGCTCTCGATCGCGCTCAACCTGAAGCATCCCCAGGGTCAGGCCGTGGCCCGCCGGCTGATCGCCTGGGCGGACCTCTACCTGGAGTCGTTCACCGCGGGCACGATCGCCGAATTGGGTCTTGGGTACGAAACGGCCCGCGCCCTGAATCCGGGGATCATCATGGCCAGCACCTGTTTGATGGGGCAGACGGGGCCGGCGGCGTCGCTTGCGGGCTACGGCACGCACGCGGCCGCGATCTCCGGCTTCGTCGAGATCACGGGCTGGCCAGACCGCGCGCCGGCCGGACCATACGCGGCCTATACCGACCTGCTGGCGCCGCGCTTCCTCGCCGCCAGCCTGATGGCCGCGCTCGATCATCGACGGCGCACGGGCGAGGGGCAGTACGTCGAGCAGTCGCAGATGGAGGCGGCGCTGCACTTCCTGGCGCCGGAGCTGCTGGCGTATCAGGCCAGCGGCGAGTTGCCACAGCGCCGGGGCAATCGGTCGCCGGATTCTGCGCCGCACGGCGTCTATCCCTGCCTGGGGGAAGACGAGTGGTGTGCAATCGCGGTCGAAACGGACGAGCAGTGGCAGGCGCTGCGCCGCGCCCTGGGCGAGCCGGCGTGGATGGCGGATCCGGCGCTCGATCAGGTCGCCGACCGCCTCGCCGCCGAGGAGACGATCAACCGCGGGCTGGCTGACTGGACCTCGCAGCGCGAGCGTTATGCGCTGATGGAACAGTTGCAGCGGGCCGGAGTGCCGGCGGGTGTGGTGCAGCGTTCCAGCGACCTGCAGCGCGACCCGCAGCTCGCGCACCGCCGCTTCTTCACGCCGCTTGAGCACCCGGAGATGGGCACGGTGCCCTACGAAGGGCACCAGTTCCGCATCGCCGGCTACGACGGCGGCCCGCGCCTGCCGGCGCCCTGCCTGGGTGAGCACACGGTCGAGGTGCTGCGCGATCTGCTGGGCATGAGCGACGACGAGATCGCGGAGGTAGCCGCCGGCGGCGCCCTGATCTGAATCAATCCGGCAGGCGGTAGGTCTCGCTTTCGCCGAAGCGCTTGTCGCGGATGTACTGGCCGGGGCTCATGCGCCGGCCGGCGGCCCAGGCCGCGAGATACTCCTGCTGACAGCGTGCGCAGAGCGTGTAGCGCTCCCAGCGTCGGCAGCCCGTGGCGGCCACCGCCCGTTCACAGCCGTCGCAGTAGCGCTGCTCGACCGGCGCCTCTACGCCGCCCGCGTGCGGCGCCGGTCCACCCGACAGGGCAGCCGGAATCTGATCGAAGGGCGTGACCATCGTCCTGCTCCGCGGTTCCGCTGGCAACGGGGAGAGAGCATCCGCGGGCACAGTAGAGCCACCGTCTTAGAATTTCCGTAGAACGGCCCTACTTCCCGCGCCAGGAGACATCACCCTTGCGGTGCCGCGTCAGCGCGCCGGCGTCCGCCAGATGCGCAGCTCGGTGTCTCCCATCTGCTGCGCGAAGAGGCCGGAGGGCGAGCTGGCATCCAGCAGCCGGCGCAGCTCTGCCTCGAAAGCGCCGGCCTGGGCGCCGAAGAGGTGGGGCGCCGAGCTCGACTGGGAGAGTTGGGCGGCAACGAGGTCATCGATCGAGCGCACGATCAACTCGCCGCCGGGAATCGTCACGATCTGCGGCTCCGGGAAGCCGGCGCGGCGCAGCACGGCCAGCTCGTCGCCAGGCGTGCCGTAGCGCAGCACGCCTTGCCCCGCCCTCCGCTCCGGGCCGAGGTAGCGTCGCAGCAGCGCATCGATCTGCGCACGCGGCGGCGCGGGGTGGGGCAAGAGGCCAGTGCTTGCCGCGCCGTCCTGCGGCGCACTCACTTGCACGAACGCCCCGCCCGGCTCCAGCAGCCTCAGCACGGCGGCAGCCACGCGGTCGCGCTCCATCCAGTGAAACGAGGCGGCGAACGTCGCCACGCGTACGCTGCCGGGACGCAGCGGCAGATGCTCGGCCAGCGCCTGCAGCCAGCGCGCATTGCCGATCTGCTGCTCGGCGGCGCCGCGCCGCGCCTCGGCCAGCATCTCCGCGTCGGGGTCGAGGCCGACGGCCTGCTCGAACAGGTGCGCCAGCCGCAGGGCGATGATCCCCGGGCCGCAGCCGACATCGAGCAGCCGACCACGGCCGTCGAGCTGCAGCGCCGCCGCCAGTACCGGGGCGAGGGCAGCAGGATAGGGCAGCCGCCCCTGCACGTAGTAGCGGGCGCTGCCTCGAAACAGCGTTGGATCCCACTGCCAGCCGCGCGGCATACGTTCCTCAATGAGCGTTATCAATGAGCGTTACCAATGAGCGTTATCGAAGCGCACGACCGGCGGGGCGCCCCTACTTTTCCGGCACGATCCAGCCGACGAACGGAGCCTCGGTCTCCAGGTCAAGCGCGGCCATGATGCGCGCAAGGTGGAAGTAGAGCGTGATCAGCATCGTCACACCCACGACCTCGCCGGGCGTGCGGCCGGCCGCGAAGGCGGCGTACACGGCGGCGTCGGGCCGGCTGGCGATCGCGAGCGCATCCACGTAGGCAAGCAGCGCCCGCTCGGCCGGGGAGAAGCAGGCGGCGTCCTGCCAGGCGCGCACGGCGTTGATCTCGGCCACACTCAGCCCTTCGCCGGTGGCGATGCGCACATGCTGGTGCCATTCGTAGGTGCTCTGTTGCGTGGCCGCGCAGCGCAGGATCACGATCTCGCGGGCGCGGGGCTGAGGCCGCTCGCCTGCCAGACACGGCGCGCGTTCAGCTCGATCGTGGGGTTGGTCATGAACACGCGCATGATATTGAGGACGGGGCCGCGCTCGGCCTGGCGGTCCCAGCGTGCCTGCAGCTCGGCGTCCAGCGAGTCGCGGGTGGGCAGCGGAATGCGCGCCATGAACGCTCACCTCTCGCAGGGGATGCGGGCATTCTAGCAGGCGGGGCGGAGACGCCGATCGCCGCGCGGCCCTCCGCCGCGTGCCGGGGCCAATCTCTCCTGCCGCGGCCGGCGTACGATAGAGTGAAGGGGTGGGGGCGGGGCGCCATGCAACTCGATCAGGACAAGCGCGCGGCGTACACGGCGGCCTATGAACGCTGGCAGCGGGATCTCGGCGCCCTGCACCGCGTGCTGCTCGACGGCGACCAGCTCGACCCGCCGCACTTCGTGGCGCTGTTGCGGCGCGAGAGCAAGTCCAAGGCGAAGTACGACGAGGTCCGCCAGCACGTGCTGGGCCTGCCCGACGCCTCGCCGGACGACGATCCCTTCGGCGAAAGCGAGGAGTAGCCCCGCGTGAGCATCGACGGCCTGTTCGGTCCCTTCGTGGCGTTTCTGGCAGGGCTGCTCTCGTTTCTCTCGCCCTGCGTGCTGCCGCTGGTGCCGGTCTACATCGCGCAGATGGCCGGCACGGCCACGGACGGCGGCGCCAGCCGGCGCGTCACGCTCACGCACGCGCTCAGCTTCGTCGCCGGCTTCTCGCTGGTCTTCATCGCGCTCGGCGCCTCGGTCGGCCTGATCGGCTACGGGCTGAAAGACCACCAGCGCGACCTGGCCGTGCTCGCCGGAATCTTCATCATCGTGATGGGCATGCATCTCACCGGGCTGCTGCGCATTCCCGTCCTCTACCGCACGTACGCGGTGCCCGTGGGCGCCGGCGCGGGCGGCGGCACGCTGAGCGTTGGCGGCGGCGCCGGCGGCAAACGCGCGGGCGGACGGCTGGCGGCGCTGGGCTACGGCCGCTCATCGCTGGTGGGCGCGGGCTTCGCCCTGGGCTGGACGCCCTGCATCGGTCCCGTGCTGGGCAGCATTCTTACTCTGGCCCAGGCGCAGGGCACCGTCGGCCGGTCGATCCTGCTGTTGGTCTTCTACTCGCTGGGGCTGGGCGTGCCCTTCATCGTCACTGGCATGGCGGTGGGTTCGGTGACCGGCTATCTGAAGCGCATTAACCGCTTCCTGCCGGCGATCGAAGTGGGCAGCGGCGCCCTGCTGATCTTCGTCGGTGTGCTGCTGATCGCCGGGCGCATGACGATGTTCAACAGCTACTTCGACCACTTCGGCCGCCTCTCCCGCGGACTCTGATCGCCGCCGCGCTGGTTTGCGCCGGATAGCAACGGCTCGTAGACTGAGGTCAGATACGGCGGTCGTCGGCGCAGGCGCCGCGCTGAGGTGGCTTCGTGGCGATGGAGCCGGAGTTCGGCCTCGATCTGGACGAGGTCCGTCGCGTGATCGACACGGCGGACGTCGTGATCGTGCGCTTCCGCATTCTTGAACCGCGCCTGCTGATCGATGCGCGCAGCAACGGCGGCGATGGGCCGCTGATCAAGCTCGTGCCCAAAGCCGGGTCCGTCGAGGAGCGCTTTCACAGCTTGAAGGAGCTGCGGCCCGGCTTTCCGCTGCCGGACAAGATTATGTCGTTTGAATGGCCACGGCACATCGCCACGCTGCGTGATTCCGGCGTCTGGGAGCACGTCGAGCAGCGGCTCGGCAGCGTCGGCGGCGGCGCGGCGCGCGAGCGTGCCCACGGCGTGCTCACCGAGTTGCTTGCGGCTGAGCGGCGCGAAGAAGTAGCGGCGATTCGCGGCGGCGACGGCTATCAGACGCTGTGGGAGCGGCCGAAGTAGCGCGGCCGTGCCCGTGTTGCACACGCGCCAGGCGGGGGCCGCAAGCCCCCGTTCGTTCTGCCCGGCGTGGCGAGACGCGGGGCCGCGCAGGCGGCATGGAGGGACGAAGTGGACGCGATCGATTTGCGCAGCGACACCGTCAGCCTGCCCTCGCCGGCGATGCGCGCCGCGATGGCGAACGCCGATCTCGGCGATGACGTGTACGGTGAAGACCCGACGATCAACCGGCTCGAGCGCCGCGCCGCGGAGCTGCTGGGCAAGGACGCCGCGCTATTCGTCGCCAGCGGCACGATGAGCAACCTCGTGGCGCTGCTCACACACTGCGGTCGTGGCGACGAGGCGATCGTCGGCTCGCAGGCGCACATCCTGCACTATGAGGTCGCCGGCGCGGCGGGGCTAGGTGGCATCCAGCTGCGCGCGGTGCAGAACGACGCGCGCGGCCGTCTTGACCCGGCCGAGGTCCGCGCCCTGATCCGCGGCGAGAATGTGCACAATCCCAACACCGCGCTCGTCTGCCTGGAGAACACGCACAACCGCTGCGGCGGCGCCGCGCTCTCCGCCGCCGAGACCGACGCCGTGGCGAGCGTGGCGCACGAGCACGGCTGCCGCGTGCACATCGACGGCGCCCGCGTCTTCAACGCCGCCGTGGCGCTGGGTGTGCCCGCCTCGACGCTGGTGCGCGGCGCCGACTCGATCGGCTTCTGTCTCTCTAAAGGACTTTCGGCGCCGGTGGGCTCGCTGCTCTGCGGCGGCGGCGCCTTCATCGAGCGGGCGCGCAAGATGCGCAAGATGGTGGGCGGCGGCATGCGCCAGGCCGGCGTGCTGGCGGCGGCCGGCCTGGTGGCGCTGGAGGAGATGCCCGAGCGCCTGGCCGCGGACCACGCCAACGCCCGCCGCCTGGCCGAGGGGCTGGCAAAGCTGCCGGCCGTCCGCCTCGACCCGGCGACGATCGAGACCAACATCGTGATCTTCGGACTCGACGGCCTGGGCAGCGACGAGTTCCTGGGCGCAATTCGCCGCGCGGGCGTGCTCGCCGGCAGCCCCGGCCCGGGCAGCGTGCGCATGGTCACGCACTACGGCCTTGGCGCGCCCGAGATCGACCTGGCCCTGGAGCGGATCGCGAGCGCCTTGCCCGCCGCCGTCCCCTCGTGAGGCGAGCCGCACTGAGCCGCCTGCGCTGGCTGCTCCCAACCGCGGCGAGCCTGGTCCTAATCGCGGCCTGCGCCTCCTCCGGCGAGGCGAAGCCGATCAGCATCGCCCAGCCGCTTCCCGACCAGGAGTCGCTGCAGTACAACCTGCTCGACCATAACGGCGGCGCGCTCGGCGCGGCCACGGTCTCGATCCAGCGACAGGGCGCCACGCTGACGCTGAGCCAGCTCTACACCGATCTCTCCGGCCACAGCGACTCGCTGACCACGACCGCGGACGCGGCCACGCTGCTGCCGCGGACGGCAGAGCGATCGTTCGACACCGGCGGCGCGCAGGCGATGCTGAAGCTGCAGTACGCCGCCGGCCAGGTGACGGCCAACGTGACCAGCGGCGGCAAGACGCACCACGCCGCCGAGAAGATCACGACGGACTCGACTTACGACGACCAGGAGTCGTTCTTCCTGCTGCGCACGCTGCCCTTCAGCGCCGGCTACAGCACGCAGTTCGTGCTCGTCGTCACCGACGCCAAGAGCGGCACGATCAGCCGGGCCCTGGCCACGGCGCGCGTCGTCGGCATGACCACGGCCAAAGTGGGCGGCCAGAACCCGCCCGCCTGGGAGGTGCAGCTCTCCGCCGCGGGCGCGACCACCACCGCCTGGTTCGACACCAGCCCGCTGCGCAGGCTGCTGCGCTACGACAACAGCGGCCAGACGCGCATCGAGCTGAAGAGTCCCTGAGCGCCGCGCTCAGTGCCGGTGCGACGGGCTCCAGTCCGCCGCCGGCAGGCGCAGTGTCAGAACCTCGTCAGCGCACGTTGCCTCACCGTCGACGTACTTCGCCAGCTCGGCCAGCTCCTCGCCGAGCCGCGCGCCGGGCGCACGGAACACGATCCACTGCCCTTGCGTGCCCACCGTGACGGTGTGGTTCACCCCCGATCGCGCTGCGTCCGCGGCGCCGTGCAGGTACGCGGTGAGCAGCGCGGCCAGCGCGGCCGGGTCACAGTAGAGCGTCAAATCGCCGGCGCGCGACGCGACGGTCCACGGCGTCGCTCCGGCGCCGCGGTGCGCGATCGCGGCAGCGAGGGCGTCCTGAGCATCGATCAGACGTTTCATCGGGCCGACTTCAGCACCACGCGGCCGGCGACAGCGCCGCGCCCATTCGCTAGAGTACGGATGAGCAGACCAGGCCGGGCGCAGTATCTGCCGCGTCCGGCGGAGGAGCGCGGCCATGCGCTTCGGCTTCTATCTTCCCACGCGCGGACCGCAGGCGACCGGGGCCGCGGTCGAGGCGCTGGCGAGTCACGGCGAGGCGCTGGGCTACCATTCGGCCGTCGTCGCCGATCACATCATCATTCCCGTCAGCTCGGACTCCACTTATCCCTACACGCTGGACGGCAAGCACCCCAGCGAAGGCGACGCATTGGAGCAGCTTGCCGAGATCGCCTTCGTCGCTGGCGTCACGCGCACGCTGCGGCTGATCACCAGCGTGCTGATCGTGCCGCACCGCAACCCGGTGGTGACCGCGAAGATGCTGGCGACGATCGACGTGCTCTCGCGCGGGCGGCTGACGGTAGGCGTCGGCGTCGGCTGGCTGCGCGAGGAGTTTGCGGCACTCGGCGCGCCCGCGTTCGATCGCCGCGGGGCGGTCACCGACGAGTACATCCATATCTTCAAGGCGCTGTGGAGCGACGGTCCCGCGTCGTACAAAGGCGAGTTCTACCAGTTCGACGGCGTATGGTGCCTGCCGCGGCCGCTGCAGCAGCCGCATCCGCCGATCTGGATCGGCGGGCACAGCCGAGCGGCGCTACGGCGGGCGGCACGGCTGGGCGACGGCTGGCACCCGGTGGGCGGTGTGCCCTCCGCGCCTCTGCGCCCGGCGGAGTTGGCGGAGAAGGTGGCCGAGCTGCGCGGCCTCTGTGCCGCCGAGGGACGGGATGCCGCCGACCTCACCATCTCGCTGAAGGCGCCGCTCTACGACGTTGCGGTGACCGGCGACGCGCTCGATAGCGAGGGCCACGAGCGGCGGCCGCTCTCGGGCAGCGCCGAGCAGATCGCGGCCGATATCGCCGCCTACGCCGCCGCGGGCGTGAGCGAGCTGATCCTGGACTTCCGCGGCGAGGCGCTCGGCGCCAGCCTGGACCGCATGGAGTGGTTCGCCCGCGAGGTGATGACGCCCGCCGGCTCGTAGGAGCTTTGTACTTACCATCCTGCTCTCATCGGCTCGGGTTAGCAATCTAACCCTGACATTCCGAGTGGCGCCAGGACCGCGACACTAATGTGGTGCACCCCAAGATGCGGACCACAGCGCAAGTCACGGTCCCGCCGCTGCCTCGGCGGCATACGCCAGCGCGAACTCCGCTGGCGGCTGATAGCCCAGCGCGGAGTGCAGCCGTTTGGTGTTGTACACGTCGCCGAGGAAGCGGTCGAGGTTGGCCGCGGCCCCGGCGAACGTGCGGTAGTCGTTGAGGTACACCTCCTCGTGCTTGAGCGTGCGGAAGAACCGCTCCGCCGTGGCGTTCTCGTACGGATTGCCGGCCGCAGCGATGCTGCTCTGTGCCCCGACCGCCCCTAGCCGCGCCACATAGGCGGCGCTCGCGTACTGGACACCCTGGTCGGAGTGGTGAAGCAGCCCGGACGCTGGCTGCCGTGCGCACAACGCCTGCTCCAGCGCCGCCAGCGCGAGCGTCGTGTCGATGCGCTGCGACAACTGCCAGCCGACCACGAAACGGGAGAACACATCCACGACGAACGCCACGGACCACCCAGCCGCTATGCGTCTTGACGTAGGTGCGGTCAATGGCCAGATCACAAAGGACAAGTTCTGCTGGAGCCGGCCGGTACAGCTGCAGCTGACGTGGTCCCGGTACGCGGTGTCTCGGCCGCGCCAAGCACGGCACACCGACGACGATCCTCCCGATGAGTCGGCTCATTGTGGAGGCAGCCATGAAACAGCCGTGGCGCGTGCACCGGCAAGTGAGTCCCTCCCCCGACGCTCAGCAGCGCTGGGATCGCGCCTACCAACTCCGCCTGCGCTGGTCCAACTCCACCATTCCAGAGCGGGAGCCGCACCTGGTGCGGCCGGCTCCGGTCACGACCCCGCAGGAGGTGATGCATGACCGTGCGGGTGGCCCTCTATGCCCGTGTCTCGACCCTCGATCAAGCCCGTGCGCAGACGATCGATCAGCACCTGGACCGCCTGCGTGCCCACGCCACCGCTCAGGGCTGGCCCGTGAGCGACGTCCACATCTTTCGCGATGATGGACACAGCGGCGCCAGCCTGAACCGCCCCGGCCTCGACGGCCTGCGCGATGCGGCGCGGCGCGGCGACATCGACCGCGTGCTCATCACCGAACCCGAGCGCTTGGCCCGCAACTACGTCCACCAGATGATTGTGCTCGATGAGTTGGAGCACGCTGGCTGCGCGGTCGAGTTTCTGGATCGGCCGATGGGGACGGACCGGCATGACCGGCTGCTGCTCCAGATTCGCAGTGCGGTCGCCGAATACGAGCGCACGCTGATCGCCGACCGGCTGCGGCGTGGGCGGCAGGCAAAGTATCGGACCGGCATCCTGCTGCCCTGGACCAAGCCTCTGTACGGCTATCGGTTCGATCCCGACCATCCACGCGACCCAGCGGGGGTGCGCATTGACGAAGCGCAGGCAGCGGTCATCCAGGCCATCTTTGCCCAGTACACCGCGGAACGTGTCAGTTTGGCCGGGCCCTCGCGGCAGCTGCAGGCGCAGGGCATACCGATCCCGAGCGGGGGGCGCCTGTGGAGCCTGTGCACGCTGCGGGCCCTCTTGCGCCAGCCGGCCTACACCGGGCAGGTGTACGCCGAGCGCTTTCGCCCCCGACCGCCGCGCCGCCGCCGCTCGGCGACGCATCCAATCGGGCGGCCGCACGAGAGCCTGACCGAACGCCCACCGGAGGAGTGGATTCCGGGCGCGGCGATCCCGGCCATCATCAGCGCGGACCAATTCGAGCAAGCGCGAGGCCGGCGGGCGCAGAATCCGAGCTTCGCCCGCCGGCACAACACGACGTAGCACTACTTGTTGCGGGCGCTGGTGAGCTGTGGGGTCTGCCGCTCCGCGTGCGTCGGACGCCATGTCCAGGGTGGGCACCTGTATTACGTCGGCGCGGGCAAAGGGGAGGCCATTGACACCCGCAAGGAGACGAAATGCCCGTCGCGCTTCAGCCCGGCCGGTCAGTTAGATGCGCTCGTGTGGCAGGACCTGTGCGCCGTGCTTACGCATCCCGACCAGGTCGCCGAGGCACTCACCCGGGCCGCACGCGGGCAGTGGCTGCCGCAGGATCTGCAGGCGCGACGGGAGCAACTGCGGCGTGCCCGCCACCAGCGCATCCAGCAAGTGGAGCGGTTGACGGAGGCCTATTGGGGTGCCGTGATCGCGCTGGAGGAGTACGAACGGCGCCGACGCGACTTGGAGCAGCGGCAGCACACGCTCGCGGGCCAGGAGAACCAGTTGGCGGCCCAAGTCGACCGCGAGCAGGAGATCGCGGGGATGATCCGGTCGGCGGAAGACTTCTGCCGGCGGGTCGGAGCGGAGCTGATCACGGCAACCTTCGAGCAGCGGCGTCAGCTGGTCGAGCTACTGAGTGACCGCGTGATCGTCGCGGACGGTGAGGTGGAAATCCGCTCCGTCATTCCCACCCGCTCCAGCAGTGAGGCCGTGCGCTTTTGTCCTTTGCGTTCTGACTATTTCCGCCACCCAGGCCTGGTCAGGACGCACCAGCGTCAGCCCGGCGAGCAGATTCGGGTAGCGGCGGTAGCCATGGCTGGAATCGGTCGTCGGCACGAAGCGGCGACGCACCTCGCAGAGCAACGCCTCCTGCCGCATCACGCGCAGCACGCGCTTGTGGTTGACCGCCCAGCCGTCGCGCACGAGCGCGTGCGTCACTCGCCGATAGCCGTAGCCCGGAAAGGCCAGCACCACGCGCTCGATGGCGTCGCGCAGCGCTACGTCCCGGGCGGCGGCGTAGCGACGCGGGTCCACGCCTTTCTCGTGGCCGGGACCATTCGTGCCTGCACGTCCACCAAACCTGCCCTGCCAGGTACCCCAGACGTGGGTTCGTTGCTCCCTGTCAATGGTGGAGAACTGCCAAGCTCGAGCTCAACCGCTCGCGGCGCCAGCGGATGTCGTCCGACGGGCCGCAGCTCGTGCTCGCCTCATGGTTACGCGATGGCCGAGTGGGCCGCGGTGCCTGCCGCGGCTTGGCCGGCGTCTCCCAACAACTCTGCGACGATTTCGGCCGCCGTCTGCACCCCGTGGACGCCACCCACGGACTGGCCCGCGTACAAGGCCATCGCCTCGACGTGCCCGCGGATCGGGCGAAACGGCGGGACGCCGTGGAACTTCGCGATCGGGAACGTTCTTCCCTGCATCTCCATCTCACCGACCACGTCGGAAGCGAGCGACTCGGCCGCCTCAATGGCCGACTTCAGCACGCCGTGCGTCGACGGACAGAGCGGGCAGCCCACGTGGAACAGGTCCGTACGGACCGCGTCTTCGGCCCGCGCGCGGATCAGCGCTTCGACATAGGTCGGGTGAGCCGCGGACTCGGCGGCAGCGGCGAAACGTGTGCCGCAGCGCGCACCGGCCGCCCCGGCTGCCAGCACCGCCGCAAGCGAGCGCGCGCTGCCGATGCCGCCCGCCGCCAGCACGGGAACGGAGACCTCGTCTAATACCTGCGAGAGCAGCGGAAGCAGGCCCAGCGTGCCCCAGATATGGCCACCCGCCTCAACTCCCTGGGCGATAACGACGTCGCAGCCCGCACGTTCCGCCGCGATCGCTTCGGCCACCGTCCCCACCTGCCAGCTGACAAGCGCACCGCCCTCGTGTGCGAACGCCACCAGCTGCGGATCGGGCTCACCCCAGAAGAAGTCAACAACGCGCACTGAGCGTGAGGCCAAACGGAGGCATTCTCGATCGAGGACCGGGATCAAGAAGTTGACGCCGATTGGCTTCGCCGTCAACGACCGTACATGGTCGAGCTTGGCCTGCAGCAGCTCGGCGCTCATCCCCGCGCCGGAGATCATGCCGAGCCCGCCAGCTTCAGAGACGGCGGCACAGAGCTCGTCCGACGAGACCCCGCCCATGGGGGCCTGCTGAATGGGTGCGCTGCACCCGACTAACTCGGTGAAACGCGTTGCCATCGTTTTCTCCAAACCTTCGCGTGTCGGCGCGGCTCTCCAAGGCCGGGCCGCGCTACCCTGCTTCGCTGGCCGGCAGCTGTCCCCAGACCTGTACCAGGAGAAAGGCGCTCACCCAGGTCGCCGGGTCCTGTGCGCCGGCTCACCGGCCCCAGGACGCCCATCGCCCCGCAGCCCCGGTCCAGACAGCGCCAGCCGGGCTGCCCGTCGATGCGGTCGAGCAGTGCCTCTGCCTCCGGCTCCCACACGCGGGCCTGCAGGCGCAGACGCTCAAGCTCGGCGCTGCCACCGCTCAGCAGATACCCGCTTGCGGATGTCGTCGTGGCCCTTCCCTGCCTTGTCCTTGAGCGCACCCAGCTGAATATCGCTACCGTGCCGGCCGCGGTCACGACCCCCGGCCGGCACGGCCGCTGCCCAGTGTAGCTAACCGAGTTGCGCCAGCAGCGGTCGGAGCGCCTCGGCGAGCGCGTACGGTTGGTCGAAGTACGGCGCATGGGCGCCGGGCACTTCCGTCAGATCGGTGCCCAGGCGGCCGGCCAGCCACCGAGCGGATTCATGCGTGTACACCCCGCGGCTCTCCCTCCCGGCCAGCACCTTGAACGGCACCGTCGCTTGCAGCAGTGCCGGGGCATCGGGGACGTACGACACGAATGCGGGTAGCTCCAGCGAGAAGAACAACTCGCCGTTGGTCAGCATGCGCTCACGCAGCGCGGGATCGAGCTGCTCGAAGCTCGCGACGCCGGCCTCGGCCCGAATGAAGGCCGCCATCGCTCCCCGCGGGCCACCCTCCGCCAGGGCCTGCTGCAACTGCGTCTGGAGCTCGGCGCCGATTTCGGCGGCGTTGGGGAGCATAGAGACCAGCGGCGGCTCGTGCACGAGTGCCCCGCGCACCACCTCGGGATGGCGCTGCAGCAGGCTGAGCAGGACGAGTGCTCCGCCGCTGGTGCCGAGGGCTGCGGCCGGCGCGAGCCCCAGTGCCCGCAGCAGGCCGGCGGCATCGTCGGCCTGCTCGTCCATCGACGTGGTCGTCCAGCCGGCCGGCCGCGGGCTGCGCGAGTTGCCCCGCCGGTCGTACGTGATGACGGTGAACTCGTCGGCGAGCAAGTCCGCCACCTGCGCAAAGTGGCCTGCGTCCCCGGTGGCGCCGGAGATGAACAGAACCGCTGGCCCGCTCCCGCGCCGCTCGTAGTACAGCTCCGCGCCGTTGGCGCTGACCGTTCCCGTGCTCCGCACTGAGACCTGCATGACGGCACCTCCTCTCAAAGCGCTGCGTTCGGGTGTCCGGCAATGGACCGACCCGCGACACAAGCGGTGATGGCTGCAGCATCGCCGCTGCCAGAGCCCGGCACATGGGGTGATCGACCCAATTTGGATGGAGCCGAGACGCGACCCTAGAGCAGGTCGTGCTGCATGGCGAAGAGTGCCGCCGCCGGGCGGCTGGAGACACCAAGCTTGGCGTAGAGATTCTCGATGTGGCGCGCGACCGTCTTCGGCGCAATGCCGAGCTCCGCGGCGACCAGCCGATTGGACAGCCCGCGGCTGATGCGCTGCAGCACCTCGACTTCCCGGTCCGTCAAGCCTGCGGGGTACGCCGCCCGCGTAGTGGCTGCGCGGTGCCCCGCCGCTTCCAGCACCGCTCTGACGGCACCCGGGTCCAGCCGGCCGCTCGCTGCCTCCTGGCGGAGCGCTGCTGCGGCGGCATCGGCGGTGAGCGCCGGGCGATGAGGGCGAGGCTGGGTCATCGCCTGGTAGGCATCCGCCGCCGCCAGGATGCGGGCTCCCATGGGAAAGGCCTGCCCGGAGCTGCCCCGATGGTAGCCGCTGCCGTCCTGCCGCTCATGATGTGCACCGGCCAGCACGGCCAGCGGCCGGAGCGCGGGCACATAGGAGAGGATCCGCTCGGAGAGATAGGGGTGCAGGCGCACCCGCTCCCACTCCGCGGCCGACAGCGGCCCCGGCTTGTCCCAGATGCCGTTTGGGATGCCGGTGCGGCCTAGGTCGTGGACCAGCCCTGCCCGCTGCACCGTCCTGGTGTCGAGTTCGTCGAGCCTGGCGAGCGGCGCGGCAATGCCGGCCAGGTCAGCAACCGCCGAGGAATGCCCGAGCGTGTACGGCGACTTGAGGTCGGTGAAGTCGGCCAGTGCATGCAGCACGCCGTCCAGGCGAACGTCGCCGACCAGTAGTGGCTCGCCGGGCTCGGCCGCGAGCACGGCCTCCCAGGCCGACGATGCTCCGGCAGCGGCGGTCCAGTGCTCGCCATCGCTTAGAAACGCATCGACCACGGCCGGGTCATAAGCCTTCCCCCGGCGTCGCTGCAGCGTCGTGCTCGCCAGGTCCCAGCCGCCCAGTTGATGGAATACGTCTACGTCCCGGGCCACCGCCACGATCCGTACCGGCAGCGGGATGGCCGCGCCGCGGAGCTGTCCAGGAACCCCCTTGCCGTCCCAGTGCTCGAAGAGCTGGCCCACGCCCACCGCGATGGACGCACGCAGGCCGAAGCGGGTGGCCAGCATCTGCGCCACCTCGCAGTGCACCGCGATGGAGCGCTTGGCATCACGCGAGCCGGCGGCGAACATGCCGACAAGCAGCCGCAGTCGGGTGAGCGGTGGACGGTCGGCGGCCAGGTGGCGGGCGAGGTAGCCGAGGACGTCGGGGACGCCGCCCATCACGACGGGCGCGAGGCCGGCGCGGTGGGCGATCTCGTCGCCACCAACCAGCAGCGCCTGCTCGTGCGCGTCGGCCGTGCAGCCGATGAAGCGCAGGAGTCCGAGGTAGTACGCCTCGGACAGGGTCTGGACGTCGAGCCCGAGTGTCTGGCCGGCAGCGACCGACAGCAGGCAGGTACGGAGCGCCTGCTCCATCGGCTGGCCCATGCCGAGATCGGTGGCCAGGGAGAGGGCGGCCAAGAGCTCGGCGAGCCGGACGCGGGATGGCGGTGCAGCGGCCATTGGCGCTCTTGCTTCGCAATGCCTACGGGCAGACAAGGCAAGTGTAGGTGATGTGCCATGCCGCGCAACCGAGCAAGCAAGAACGGGCCGGCTATCGGCGGCTTAGCAAGCGAAGCCGGGCGCACTGCGCAGTGACGCCAGGTGCCGGGTCCGCTCGGCAGGCATTGCCGAACGCCAAAGCGCGCCCCTAGAATAGGGGCAAGGGTGCGAAGTAGCGTCCCTAACTGCCGGATTGTGTCGCTGGCCGGCAGGCGGGATTCACGCCTACGGCCGTTACCCTGCTTTGCGGGAGTAGCTCAGGGGTAGAGCTCCTGCCTTCCAACTAACTGTCCTGCCCGCTTCTTAAGCAGTGACTCTGTTTTAGGCGTGAATCGGCGGCTTCTCACAGCCGATTTGCCATTCCCGTTACCCTGCTTTCCATCACACCGCCATCACGTGCTGGTGGCGTGATGGTTACGCTGCACTAGACGGCAGCCCCGTACGGAGGGTTGTCTGTGAGTATGCAGCAGTCTAAGCTGAACCGCCCCGGGTATCCTGGAGGCTCCGGACTTTGAGAGGACGGAGCAATGGCAAAGGTGACCAGGTACCCTGCCGAGTTACGCGAACGGGCGGTGCGCATGGTGGTCGAGCACCGCAAAGACTATGCCTCGGAGT
>DATGEL010000122.1 GCA_035310145.1 Dehalococcoidia bacterium | reverse complement strand
TTGCCTGGCAGGAGCGGCGCAAGCACCGCCCACGCTGCGTCCGTCAGTTCTCCCCGCCCGACCATGCCCAGCTCCTGTGGTGTGCACACCCTCCTGCACAGGATACCGGGCAACGGGTCCATTCATCAGACAGACCCTAGTTGGAGGCGGCGTCCTTCTTCTCGGCGTCGGCCGCCTTGTTCGAATGACCGGGCATATGCTCCTTCGCCGCATCGACCGCCTTGCTGATGTCGTCCTTGTGCTCTTTCGCGAATTCCTCCGCCTCGTCCTTCAGCTTATTGACCTTGTCCATCAGACCCATGACACCAGGCTCCTTCGCGCTCCGCGCGCTGAACGACGGGGTATCCAGACGACGCCGCGGCCGCCGGCCGGCCGCGACGATCGCTACTTGCCCGCCAGGTCGACGATCGCCCGCGCCCAGAGGAAGTACTTGTTGCGGCCCAGGTCGCCGACCGTCTTGATGTTGAAGGCTTTCTTGAGCAGCTCGGCGTCAGCCGCCGAGACCCCTTGCAGCGCATCGACGGGCGCGTCGACGATTTCGGCCAGTTCCTTGCCCTCGAACGCCTTGTCCATGATCTTGGAGATGTCGGCCACGGTCGTCCCCCTCTTCATCGGCGGCTGCAGCCGGCAGACCGCCGCAATGGCGTGAGCAAGATACTACGATCGCCGTGCAAGTTGTGCAAACTGCAATCCGGCTCCAGCGAAGCGTGTGGTACATAATAAGCCGCGGCGCGCAGCCGCACGGCGCCCGTCCGTTGTTCGCGCCCTATTGTTAACGGCTTGTTGTTCATTGGGGACTCTGCGCGAGGTACGTGCTGCGAACGGTAGACACTGCTGGCGGCTGCCTTGCTTGACAAGCCGCCGCCCACGTGGCCACGATACCGGGCGCCCCGCGGCGCTGGTGTGATCGCGGTTCTTGCTCTGGAGGCGCGGATTCATGGCCACGATTCCTTCCGCCACCGGCCCGCTGGATACGGCCGAGCTCGGCTTCACCTACATGCACGAGCACGTGATCGTCGGCACCCCCGGCCTCTACCAGAGCTATCCGGAGCTGTGGCAGCCGGAGAAGTTCATGGACCAGGCCGTGCAGCGCCTGCGCGAGGCACGTGAGCGCGGTGTGCGCACGATGGTGGACCTCACGCCGGCCGACTTTCACCGCGACGCGCGCTTCGTGCAGGCGGCGGCGCGACGCTCCGGTATGCAGCTGATCCTCGCCACCGGCATCTACTGGCGCTCCACGCCCTTCTTCGACGGCCATCCGATCGAGGAGCTGGTGCCGCTGCTGGTGAAGGATATTACCGAGGGCATTCAGGGCAGCGGCATTCGCGCCGCCATCCTCAAGGCCGCGACCGACGAGCCCGGTGTCACGCCGCAGAACGAGAAGGCGTTGCGCGCCGTCGCCCGCGCCCATCGCCAGACCGGCGTGCCGATCTCGACGCATACCAACGCGCGCCTGGAGATGGGCACGAAGCAGCAGGACGTGTTCGAGAGCGAGGGCGTCGATCTCTCGCGCGTGGTGATTGGCCACAGCGGCGACACGGAGGATCTCGACTATCTCAAGCGGCTGATGGCGCGCGGCAGCTACATCGGCATGGACCGCTTCGGTCTCGACCGCCTGCTGCCCTTCGAGAAGCGCGTGGCCACGGTGGCGGCGCTCTGCAAGGAAGGTTTTGCCGGTCGCATCGTGCTCTCGCACGACGCCTCCTGCCTCTTCGACTGGGCGCCGGAGGAACGGCTGCGCGAGTTCGCGCCGAACTGGCACTTCCGCCACATCGTCGACGACGTGCTGCCGGCGCTGCATGCCCAGGGCGTCTCGCAGGCGCAGATCGACCAGATGACGACCGGCAACCCGCGGGCCATCTTCGAGAAGCAAGGCGGATATTAGGAACGAGGAAATAGGGATGGAGGAATAGAACATAGGGGAGGACGAGCTTCCGCTCCTATTTCCTATTTCCGACATGCTATTTCCTCGCGTGGGGGCGCGATCATGGCCAAAGGATCGCAGTCCGGCTGGCCACTGGCGGAGATCGGGGAGTTCCGCGGCGAGGTGCGCGAGGCGGCGCCGGGGGTGCTCTTCTTCCCCACGTTCGGCACCTCGATCGCCTTCCTGACCGGCGCCGGCATCGTGCTCTTCGATACGGGCACGCGTCCGGCGGGTGAGCGCGTGCTGCACGAGCTGCGTGAGCGCACCGATCTGCCCGTGCACACCATCGTCTACAGCCACGGCCACCTCGATCACGTCGGCGGCGCGCCGCTGTTCGTGACAGAGGCCGAGCAACGCGGGCGGCCGCGCCCGCGCGTGATCGGCCAGCGCCGCCTGGTCGAGCGGCTGCGCCGCTACGAGCGCATGTGGCCGTGGATCAGCTTCATCGGCTCCTGGCAGTGGGACCGCGAGACGCAGCCCGCCGCTGCGTCGTTTCGCGAGGCGCAGACGCCGCCCGCCTTCGTCTATCCCGACACGATCGTGGATGAGCGCCTGACCTTCGAAGTCGGCGGCGAGCGCTTCGACCTCTATCACGCGCTGGGCGAGACGGACGACGCGCTCTGGCTCTGGAACGAGCGGCAGCGCCTGGTCTGCTCAGGCGACCTGGTGATTTTCAGCGCACCGAACGTGGGCAACCCCTGGAAGGTACAGCGCTGGACACGGGAATGGGCCGAAGGGCTGGAGGCGATCGCGGCCAAGGAGCCGGAGCTGCTGCTGCCCGGCCATGGGCGCATGCTGCGCTCGCGCGAGGAGGTGGATCGCGTCACGCTGAGCACGGCGCGCTATCTGCGCTCGATCCACGACCAGGTGGTCGAGCGCATGAACCAGGGCCAGTGGCTGGAGCAGATCTGGCACGAGGTGCGCCCGCCGGAGGACCTGGCAACGCTGCCCTGGCTGCAAGCCGTCTACGGCCACCCGCAGTTCATCGTCCAGGGCGTCTGGCGCCAGTACGGCGGCTGGTGGAACGGCAACCCGGCCGACATGTTCCCCGCGCCCAGCGGCGAACAGGCGCGGGAGATCGTGGCGCTGGCCGGGTCCGGGGCGTTGCTGGCGCGTGCCCGCGCCCTGCGCGAGGCCGGCAACCTGCCGCTCGCCTGCCACCTGGTGGGCTGGGTACGGAGCGCCGAGCCGGAGAATCGTGCCGCGCGGGAACTCTGGCGCCAGCTGTTCGCCGCCCGCGCCGAGGGCGAGCGCAATATGATGGCCCGCAACACCTACCGTGCGGCGGCGCGCGAGGAGACTCAGTGAGTGCCGACACCAGCTTCGACGGCATCGCCGGCGTCTTCGAGCGCGAGATCTACGGCTCGTCCAGGGGCTACATCCGGCTGCGCGTGCTCTGGGAAGACATGCTGGGCGCCATGCCCGGCCTGGCCGCCGGCGGGCTCGATATCCTCGACGCCGGCGGCGGCGCCGGCCATCTGGCGATCCGGCTGGCCGCATGCGGCCATCGCGTCGTGCTCTGCGACCCCTCGCGGGAGATGCTCGTCCGGGCGGAAGCGGCCGTTCACGCTCACGGCCTGGCCGGCGCGGTGACAACGCTGCTCGCGCCAATAGAGGATCTGCGCCCACTGCTCAACCGTCGCTTTGACCTCGTCGTCTGTCACGCCGTGCTGGAATGGCTGGCCGACCCGCGGGCCGCGATCGTCGATCTGGCGGCGCTGCTGCGGCCGAGCGGCATGCTCTCGCTGATGTTCTACAACCGCAACGCCACAGTCCTGAAGCGTGCTTACGGCGGGGCGGCCGCCGAGGCGCTGCGCGGCTACCGCGACGGGTTCGCGCCCAGCGGCTGGGGGCAGGGCGCGAACCCACTGGCCGAACAAACCGTGCGCGGCTGGCTCGAAGGCTGCGGTCTGGCCGTGCGGTCAAAGGCTGGCATCCGCATCTTCCACGATCACGTCCCGGAAGCGGCACGGTCAGCGGCGCGGCTGGAGGAGTTACTCGCTTTGGAGCTGGCCCTGCGCGGCGAAGAGCCGTTCGCCTCGCTCGGCCGGCACCTGCATCTCGTCTGCGAGCCGCGGCAACGGCAGCCCGCGTCCTGATGCGGCAGCAGGCGCGCGGCGGCCGAGGCAGAGCCGCCGGAGAGGCCGGAGCAGGGCATATACTGGCTGCTGCGCCGGCGGCCGCCGGCAGACAGCAGGAGAACAGCAGAAGGAAGGTGCGAGATGGCGGCAACAGCGCCGGCGGGCGTGCCCACGCAGCTTGGACATATCGCCTTACGCGTGAAGGATGTCGATCGCGCGGTGGCGTTCTACCGCGACGTGCTCGGCCTGAAGGTCAAGAACCAGGGACGCGGCGTCGCCTTTCTCGGCATCCGCGCCGACGCCTCGCACGAGCTGGCGCTCTTCCCGCTGACCGCGGACGCGTCGGAGCCGGACCCCAAGCGCGTGGGCATGTACCACATGGCCTGGGAGATGGCCTCGTTCGCGGAGCTGGAGGCGCTGCACCAGCGGTTGCTGGCAAGCGGCGCCCGCATTACCGGGTACGCCGACGGCCAGTGCAACGTGATGTTCTTGGATCCGGACGGCAATGAGCTGGAAGCGATCTGGGAGCCGTCCGAAGAGGTGCGGGCGCGCTCCCGTGAGCCGGGCGGCACACCGTTGCCGCGTCTGCCGCGCTGATCGCCTGTGTCGAGCGCACCAACGCGCGCGTGGGAGCAGGAGAACGCATGTCCGCTGTGTCCTGCCGGGTCGGCGCCCTGACCGTGCTGTCACTGCGTGATGGCGCCGTCGCGGCCACGCCCGCGCAGTTCTTTCCGGCCGTTTCGCCCGCCGCGTGGACGGCAGATGAGACCGCGTACCTGCGCGCGGACGGCCGCTTCGCCATGAACCTCGGCTGCTTCCTCGTGCATGAGGGCGAGAGCTGGACGCTGGTCGACACCGGCAACGGCACGCGGCCCGGATCGTACGGCGGCAAGCTGCTGAACGAGCTGCAGGCGGAGGGGGTTGCGCCGGAGCAGATCGCGTGCGTGATCATCACCCACCTGCACGCCGACCATGCCGGCGGCAACACCGTGGACCGCGACGGTGCGGCCGTGCCGCTGTTTCCCAACGCTCGCCACGTCGTGCAGCGCCGCGATTGGGAGGCGCGCGCGGAGCATGCCCGGGACTTTCCCGATCTGGATCGCTGCCTCGATCCGATCGCGGAGGCCGGCCTGCTGGAGCTGATCGACGGCGATGCGGCGGTGACGGCTGCGATCTCCGTGCTGCTGACGCCGGGGCATACGCCGGGACATCAGTGCGTGCTGCTCGCCTCCGGCGACGAAAAGGCGATGATCATCGGCGACCTGGCGCACACGCCGGTGCAGTTGAACCACCCCGACTGGCCGCTGGCCGCGGAGCTGGAGCCGGCGCAGGCCGCCCGCAGCCGCGCCGCCGTCTTCGATCGGGTCGAGGGCGAAGGGTTGCTGCTCTGCGCCGGCCACTTTCCCCACCCGAGCATGGGCAACGTGATCCGGGTTGCGGGCCGCCGCCGCTGGCAGAGCCTCTGAGGCAGCGTCGCCCGCGGGCGCGATCTGCCGCCGCGCAACGGAATCTCCGTTTCTGCGCTGCCGATCGGCGCCTATGCTGAGGACATGACCACGCCAAACGCCGAAGACGCCCGTCTCAGCCGCCTCAGCGCGATCTGCCTCGCTTTGCCGGAAGCCGTGCGCGAGCAGTGGGGCAGCCTCACCAGCTTCAGCGTGCGCAAGAAGAAGTTCGCCTACTTCCTCGACAACCACCACGGCGACGGGATCGTTGCGCTGTGCTGGAAGGCGGCGCCGGGCGAGAACGCGGCCCGCGCCGCCGCCGATCCACGGCGCTTCTCCATCCCCGCCTATATCGGACACCAGGGCTGGGCCGGCCTGCGCCTCGACCGCGGCCCGATCGACTGGGACGAGGTGGCGGAGCTGGCGGAGTACAGCTACCGTCTGGCCGCGCCGAAGCGGCTGGCCGCGCTGCTGGCCCGCGCGCCGCTGTGATGTAGGCGGCGATCGGCCGACGGGACCGGTAGCTGCGCGGCCTCGTCTGTCGCGCTGCTGGCGGCATTACGAGAGGTTGAAGAAGGCCTGGCAGCTCTGACCGCCGTCCAGCGTCAGCGTCAAGGTGTAGCGGCCCGGCGTAAGGGCGACCGTATCCCCGAACGCCCTTTCGGCCCGCGAAGTCGAGGTGCTGCGGCTGGCGGCGGCCGGCACGGTATAGCCGGCCGCCGCGCCTGAACCGTCATGCAGGCGGCATCGACCCCTGGCCGGCGAGCGCCCGCAGGAGGTTTGCCAGCCGTTTGCGGCTGCCGAAGAGCCCATTGAAGAGAACGGTGTAGGAGCGCGCCGGCTCGCCGGCGGCGACGAGGTCCAGCCGTCGCCACCACCAGTTGCCGCTGACGATGACGCCGCACTCCGCGCGCTCAAGCACGGCGACCGGCTCGCCCGCCGGCACGGGCCCGGCAAACCAGTAGACGCGGCCGGCGCTTACCGCTACCACGGGAAAGCGCGGCATCGTTACCGCGTCTGGCCGGCGCGCCTTGTTGAACTGGTGGCGCAGAATCGCCCCGGCGGCGACTCTGGTAACACCGCCCGCCGGCGCCGCGCGTCCATAGCGGGACTCCAGGCTCTGGCCGTTGTGCCAGGCGACGATCGGCTCGGGCACGCGCGCCGCTAACGCACGCTCGATGCGGCTGGCCGGCATCACCGCTCTCCTCTCTGCCTGGTCCGCGGTCAGACAACGGCGGCGAGCAGGCGCGCTTCGAGCCAACGTTCATTCGGCTGCCGATCGCGGCGCCCCCGCTCGCCGCCTGACAGCGTACTCTCTCCGGCCCTGGTTTCAAGACCCGCCGATTGCGTCGGGTGGCGCATCACGCGTGCGCTGGCGGCCGCCGCCCGCCGCCTGTACGCTGTCCGCGGAAACCTTCCGCGGAGCAAGCGTCGATGACCAGCCAGCCCCTGCCCGAGCGCGCCGACCTGATCTTCAGCGGCGGACCGGTGCACACCGTCAATGCGAACAACGACGTGGTCGAGGCCGTGGCCGTGGGTGGCGGTCGCGTGCTGGCCACCGGCAGCGCGGCGAGCGTGCGGGCGCTGGCGGGGCCGGGCACGCGCAGCGTGGAGCTGACCGGGCGCACGGTGCTGCCCGGCCTGATCGACGCGGACGCGCACTTCCCCGGCGTGGGCACGGCGATGTCGATGATCGATTGCAAGGCGCCGGGCATGCAGTCGATCGCGGCGCTGCAGGAAGCCGTGCGCGAACGTGCGGCGCGCCAGCCGGCCGGAACCTGGATTCGCGGCCGCGGCTACGACCAGTCGCGCCTGGCCGAGCAGCGCCACCCCAACCGAGACGACTGGGACGCCGTGGCCCCCGCGCACCCGGTGATCTTCACCCGCACGTGTGGCCACATCACCTCGGTGAACAGCGCGGCGCTGGCGCTGGCCGGCCTCGCGGACGGCACGCCCGACCCGGCCGGCGGCCGCTTCGACCGTACCGACGGCCGCTTGCTTGGCGTCTGCTACGAGACGGCCTCGGCTCCCATCCACAACGTCTCCGGCCTCTCGCGCGAAGAGCTGCGCGAGGGGCTGCGGCGCGCCAACGCGGCCTACCTGGCGGCGGGCGGCACCAGCGTGCACGACGCGGCCGGCCTCGTCGGGCCGGCCTTCGTGCCCTGCCAGGACCTCGTGGCCGCGGGCGAGATCGGCGTGCGGCTCTACGCCTTTACCACCGTGAACAGCAAGCAGCACGCGCTGATCGGCATGCTGAACAGCGGCCTGCACAGCGGCTTCGGCGACGAGCGGCTGCGGCTGGGCGCCTTCAAGGTGATCACCGACGGCTCCAGCAGCGGTCCCACGGCGGCCACTCGCGAGCCCTACACCTCCGACTCCGATGACCGCGGCATCCTCTACTGGAGCCAGGACGAGCTGGACGACCTGATCGGCCGCGCCCACCGCCAGGGCTTCCAGTGCACGGTGCACGCGCTCGGCGACCGCGCGATCGAGCAGACGTTGAACGCCATGGCCCGTGCCCAGAGCGAGTTTCCGCGTGACGGGCTGCGCCACCGCATCGAGCACTGCGGCATCTGCCCGCCCGATCTGCAGCGGCGCGTGGCGGCGCAGGGCATCGTGCCGGCGATCCAGCCCGCCTTCTTCTGGGAGTTCGGCGACGGCTACATCCGCAACTACGGCCAGCACCGCGCCGACACGATGTTCCCCGCCCGCAGCCTGCTCGGCATGGGCGTGCGGGCAGCGGGCAGCTCGGACGCGCCGGTGACCGACTACCGCCCGCTGTTCGGCATCCAGCAGTGCCTGACGCGGGCGACGATGGACGGCCAGGTCTGCGGCCCGAACGAGCGCGTGGACCTGGCCACCGCGATCCGCATGTACACGATCAACGGCGCCTACGCCTCGTTCGAGGAAGCGATCAAAGGCAGCCTCGAGCCGGGCAAGCTGGCCGACCTCGTCGTGCTGGGCGCAGACCTTGCCCGCGTGCCCGTCGAGCAGATCCGCGACACGCCCGTGGCGATGACCGTGGTCGGCGGCGCGGTGGTGCACGAGGCGTAGCGACTGCGCCGGACGGGCGTGGCCGCCACAGGGCCGTTATGCGGGCCGGCTGGGCGTTACGCCGTCGAGCAGGGGCGCGGTCCAGCGCAGCACCGGCTGCAGCACGTTGGGCGAGGCTCCCATGCCCACACCCACGCCCGTCATCAGGCCGAAGACGCGCGAGACGAGCGTGATCTCGCCGGGGAAGTCGACGAACGGGTTGGCGCGGTTGGCGCGGCGCATCGCCTCGTTCACCGCCCGCAGCGTCTCCTCCGCGTCGCCGGCCTGGGCGGCAGCGGCGTAGGTCGCGGGGTCGGTCACGGCGCGGAAGAAGTTCGCCGTGGCGATCAGCGCCTCCTGGTTGTTCGAGTCCCGCAGGCGGAAGCCGAGCAGGCCGAACGCCTCGACGGCGCCGGCGTCGTCGCTGGTCATAATCGCGCGGCTCAGCAGCGCCAGCCCGCGCACCACCGGCCGCGGCAGCCGGCGCGTGAGGCCGAAGTCGACCAGGGCGAGGCGGCCGTCGCGCAGGGCAAAGAGGTTGCCGGGGTGCGGATCGGCATGGAAGAAGCCGAAGTCGAAGATCTGGCGGCAGTAGAGGTCGGTCAGCCGCTCGCAGAGTTGCTGCGGGTCGAGTCCGGCAGCGCGCAGCCCGGCCACGTCCGTGATCTTGATGCCGTCGATCCACTCCATCACCAGCACCCGCCGGCTGGAGAGCTCGGGCAGCGCACGCGGGATCTTCACGGCGGCGTCGCCGGCCAGCAGCGCCGCCATCTCCGCCATCGCCTCGGCCTCGTGCAGCAGATCGACCTCCAGCGGCACGTTGTGCGCCAGCTCGTCGTAGACCGGCTGCAGCGGGTAGCCGGCGAAGCGGCTTTCCAGCCAGAGCAGGGTGCGCAGCACGCGCAGGTCCGAGCGCACCAGCCGCTCGATGCCGGGATAGAGCACCTTGACCGCGACCTCGCGGCCGTCGTGCAGCGTGGCACGGTGCACCTGTGCCAGGCTGGCGGCGGCCACGGCGCGCGGCTCGATGCGGGCGAACGCTTCCTCCGGCGACCGGCCGAGGCCCGCCTCGATCGCCGGGCGGATCAGCGGCCAGGGACGCGGCGGCACGGCGTCCTGCAGGCGGGAGAGCACGTCGATGTAGGGCGCGGGCACGCCGGCCGGGTTCGAGCCGAGCGTTTGCCCGATCTTGATCATCAGCCCCTGCAGGTGCAGCACGGCGGCATAGATGCGCTCGGCGTTGCGCTGGTGCTCGGCGCGCAGCGCGGCCTGGCGCACGGCCACGGGCGCCCTG
Organism: Dehalococcoidia bacterium; assembly: GCA_035310145.1. NCBI lineage: Bacteria > Bacillati > Chloroflexota > Dehalococcoidia > Dehalococcoidia bacterium. Next base: position 20,791 of record DATGEL010000122.1, on the reverse strand, counting down.
CGCCGGCGCAGCAGCACCAGCCGGTAGCCCGCCAGCGTCTGCCCGGCGATCGCCATCGCGTAGGCGAAGCGCAGCGAGGGCGCCTCGCGCAACCGCAGGGCGGTGCGGCGGCCGGCGTCATGCAGCCGCGGCGAGATCGCGGCGCCTTGCCGCGCGGCCCGCCCGCGGAGGACGTGTGGAGCTGCCATTTGTGATGCCCGGCGCAAGCGGCGCCTGCCGCCATTCTCCCCGAAGCGTCCGCCGGACGGAAGGCCCGGCGGCCGGTGGAGGGCGTCGGGGTAGTCGGCGTGTCAATGCTCGTGGCGGGCGCCGCGAAGGGCGCAGGCGCGGAGAGCTGACCGCTCCGCGGTCATGCGGGTGCGCCCCTGTGGTAGACCGCTAACCCGACGCCCCCTGGGACGTCCTACACCGGATCGTCCCTTCTCCCAGGATTGGCAGAAGGGGACGGGGGATGAGGGCCGATGCCGCCGCGCGCCAGTTGTGCCTGTAGCTCCGGCCGCTCCAGCGCCGCCAGCGCCGAGCGGTGGGCCTGCTCGCGTGACGGCTCACGGCGGCGGCCGGACATGGCGTTCACGCCCATCGCCCGCCGGTCGGCGGCGTTCGGGCGGAAGATGACGATCTCGAGGCGCGGAAAGGCGGCGCGCAGCTGCCGCGCCTCGGCCTCTAGCTGCCGGCTCGCCACGGCCGCCAGCGCCCCGGTCAGCATCTGCCCGTAGATGCCGGCGCCGGGCGCCGGCGGCTCACCGGCCCGTTCGCCCGCCATCGGCGCCAGGCAGAGCACCAGGTCGATCTCCTCCGCGAACTCGGCGGCGAGGTCGAGGTTCGTGGTCGAGGCGATGCCGCCGTCCAGATACGGCACGCCATCGATCACCACGGGCCGGAAGACGCCGGGAATGGCGGACGAGGCGGTGACGGCCTGCAGCGCCGTGACACGCGGCGACCCGGCGGCGCCGAAGACGGTGCGCTGCCGCCTCTGCACGTCGAAGGCGACGAGGCGCAGGTTTTGCGCCGGCCAGCGTTGCGCGGCCTCGCCCAGGCGGGCGCGCAGCCGTCGCTCCATCCCCTCCGTCGAGAAGAGGCCGCTCTCCGCCAGCAGGCCGCCCGGCCGCGCCCACCAGAAGGGCGAGGGGATGCGCGGCGCTGGCGTGTAGAGATCGCGCGTGCTGCTGCTCGCCGGGGCGCGGCCGCGCCCCGGCTCGGGCGGCAGCACGGCGCCGGGCAACGTCGACAGCAGGCGGCCGCTCGCCAGCAACGTCGCGATCCACGAGCCGGCGCTGGTGCCGATGAAGGCGCGGGCGGAGGCCGGCTCCCAGCCGCAGCATTCCTGCAGCGCCGCGAGCGTGCCCAGCTGGTAGGCGCCGCCCGTGATGCCTCCCGCGCCCAGCACCAGCGCCACACGCCCTCCGGCCATGCGCTGCCTCCCCGCCGTGCGCTGTTGTCCGCAAGCATACGCCTGATCGACTGCCGCGTGCCGCCGTTGACAGGCGCTCCGGCCCGCGCATAGCGTGCGGAAGCGGGCCGGAACCGGCAGCGGAGGTAGATGATGAGCAGCGACGCGACGTCCGTGTCCTCTGTGTCCTCTGTGTCCTATGAGTCCCCTGTGTCCCCTGTGTCCCCTGTGTCCCCTGTGTCCTATGAGTTCGGGCTGTTTGACTGGATCGACCGGCGCGAGGCGCCGATCGGCCGCATCTACGAAGAGCGGCTGCAACTGCTCGAGTACGCCGATACGGCGCCGTTCGTCTGCTACCACCTGGCCGAGCACCACCAAACGCCGCTCGGCCTCGCGCCCTCGCCCGCGCTCTTCCTCAGCAGTGCCGCGCAGCGCACCCGACGCATCCACCTCGGCCCGCTCGTCTACCTGCTGCCGCTCTATGAGCCGCTGCGGCTGATCGCGGAGGTGGCGATGCTCGATCAGCTCTCGGGCGGCAGGCTGGAGCTGGGTGTCGGCCGCGGCGTCTCGCCCTACGAGCTGGGCTACCACCACGTCGACCCGGCGCAGTCGCGCGCCATCTTCCGCGAGTCGCTGGAGGTGCTCAGGCTCGGCCTCACCCAGGAGCGACTGACCTACCACGGTCAATACTTGCAGTACGACGATGTGCCGATGGTGCTGCGCAGCGCCCAGCAGCCGTATCCCCCGCTCTGGTATGCCACCAGCACGATCGAGAGCATCCCCTTCGCCGCCGAGCAGGGCATGAACCTGATGCGGCTTGGCCCCGCGGCGGCGATGGCCGAGGGCACGCGCCGTTACTGGCAGGTGTGGGAGGAGCACCGCAACGATCCGCAGCGGCTGGGCGCGAACATCGCGCGGCCGCGGCTGGGCATGAACCGCCAGATCCTGATCGCGCCGGCGCACGAGCAGGCGCTGGCCGAGGCTGAAACCGCCTTCGCGACCTGGTGGCAGAGCTTCGACTACCTCTGGCAACTGCACGGCGATTCGACCTACGCGCGCCGCGGCGGCTTCGCCGTGCAGCGCGAGCAGGAGACGATCATCGCCGGCTCGCCGGCCACGGTGCGCGAGCAGATCGCCCGCGCCTTCGCGCAGAGCGGCTGCACCTACATCAGCTTCTGCTTCGCCTGGGGCAGTATCACGCACGCGCAGGCGATGCGCTCGATCAAACTCTTCGTCGAGGAGGTGATGCCCGCCTTCGCCGCGCCCGCCACCGCCCCGGCCTGAGGCGGCATTTGCCGTCCGAGCCTCGTGCCCGAGACGCGCCGCAGCCGTCGGCGCAGAGAGGACGGCGCCGCTTGCATGGAGGAGTTTCTGCGAAAGGCCGAAGAGAGCCTGGCCGGCGCCGAGGCCGAACTTGCCGCCGGCCGCTACAATAACTGTGCCAACCGCGCCTACTACGCCTGCTTCCAGGCGGCCGTGTATGCGCTGTGGCGCGCGGGTGTTTCCATCCCCGCGGATGGCCGGGCGTGGGGGCACGCGTTCGTACAGGCGGAGTTCTCAGCGAGGTTAGTGAACCGGCGCAAGCTGTATCCGAATGAGTTTAAAGACACGCTGACGCGGTTGCGGGATCTGCGCGACACGGCGGACTATGCCACAACCCTGATCACCGTGACGCAGGCTGCGCGGGCAGTGCACCGGGCACGCGAATATGTCGCGGCCGTGCGTAGCCGGCAGGGGAACAGACAGTGACGACTGCTCAGAAACAGGCCCGGACTGCTCGCCTGAAGGCCGCGGCGAACGAGCTGCAATCCATGATCGCCGGGGTGCATCCGGATGCCGAATTCACGTTACGGCGCGGCCTGGATGATCCGCGCGAGTGGTGGCTTGAGGTCAGGGCGGATACTGAAGACCCCGACGAAATCATGGATCTCATCATCGATCGGTTGCTCGAATTCCAGGTGAACGAGCGCCTGCCGATCTTTGTGATGACGCTGCCGCATGGCGCATTTGCGCTTGGCGGCGCTCGCCTGCCGTTGTGATCACCCGCCGGCCAGCAGCCAGCCAGCCTCGGCGATTTGCGGCAGCGGGTAGGGTGGCTGTGTCAGCAGGATGATCCGCCCCACGCCCAGTGCCTCCAGCCGTGTGCGCTCGTTGCTGCCGGCTCGCAGCCAGCGCTCGCTCAGTCCCGCGAAGACGGAGATCTCGAACGGCTCACTCGCGCGTTCGCTTGCTCCATGGGCCGCGCGGGCGAGCTCGATCAGCCGCGGCAGCTCCGGGTGGCCGGCCTGCGTGTTGAAGCCGTCGCCCCAGCGCCCGGCGAGGCGTGCCATGCGCGGCCCGAAGCCGGCGATCACGATCGGCGGCGCCGGTTGCGGCTGCATGAAGCCGCGGGCATTGTGCAACCGGTAATGCTCGCCGGCGAACGACTGCGTGCCGCCGCTCCACAGCAGGCGCAGCACCTGCGCCGCCTCGGCCACGCGCGCCGCGCGCAGCGGATTCTCCTCCACCGGCAGGCCGAGCTGCTCGTACTCACGGGCGTAGGGTGTCTCGCGGCTGCCGCCCGCGCCCAGGCCGAGCACGAAGCGGCCGCCGCTGATCTCCTGCAGCGTGGCCGCCATGTTCGCCAGCAGACCGGGGTGCCGCGTGCCCACGTTCAGCACCAGCGGCCCCAGTTGCAGGCGCGAAGTCGCCTCCGCCAGCCCGGCGAGCGTGGTCAGCGCCTCGGGCACGGCGCCCGGCCCGCCCTCGGCCACGCGCAGGTGATCCCAGGTCCAGACGCCGCCGAAGCCCGCAGCTTCTGCCGCCACGGCCGCGGCGCGCAGCTCAGGATACGTTGTGCCGAACGGCACCAGCAGCAGATCGACGTGCATCGCTCACCGCCCCGTGCATGCTGCGCTCATGCTACGGGCTGGACGGCGCGGCGGCACACGGCAGTGGACGGGATATGGGCGTCCCGCTCAGACCTCGCTGATCTCGGCGTCCCAGGTGATGCGGATCGCGTCCTTCACGCTCTCGTGCGCCGGGCAGCCGCGCGGGTGAAACTCCAGCGCCCGATCGGTCTCGGCGCGGCTGCCGGCCGGGATCGCCAGCTTGTAGTGCATGGCGATGGCAGAGATGCGGATCGTCTGGCCCACGCCCTCGATCGTGCCTTCGACGTCGGCCGTGTAGCGGGAGCGATCGAAGCGAACGTTGCGCGCTGACAGCGCGCCGGCAAGGGTGCCGTACATTCAACCGGCGACGGCGGCGACGATGTGATCCAGCGTCGAGGCGATCACGGGCGCGCTCTCCGGCGCCTTGTAGTAGGTGCGCAGGCCACCCTGCACGCCGTAGACCACGGGCGTGGGCACGTCGCCCAGATAGGCGTGGCGCAGCCCGCCGTGGTACTCGATCGTGCTGCGCGAGATGTACTGAAACGGCTCGGCCATCTGGCCACACTCCCTTTAGCGGTCCAAATCCACGAGGTTCTCGGCCACGAGCGGCAGCGCCAGTTCGAGCGTGCCGGGCGGCAGGCAGTCCGTGGCGCTGCACGCCTGGTAGCGCAGGCGCACCGGCAAGGACTCCGCCTCGACCCGGCGCTGGAACGTCAGCGGCAGCCGCAGCACGACGCGGCCCTCATGGACGTGGAACTGCTCCTCCAGCCCCGCGATCTGAAACGGCCGCGGCGCCGTCGCCTGAACCTCACCGACCGTAATGCCCTCGATCGGCGCAACCGAAAGCTCCAGCGGGACGTAACCGCCTGGAATCGGCCGGCCGAAGACGTGCAGGCCGGGTCCGATCTGCAACTCGACGGTGAGCCAGCGCCGTTGTGCGAGGCGGTACGCGGGCGCATCCAGGTAGGCGCGCCCGGCGACGCCGGGGCCGCTCGCGCGCTGTTCGGGGCCGTGCGCCGCGCTCTCGCTGCCGAACGCCTGCTCCAGCAACGCCGCGCCGGTCTCGCGCTCGCGGTAGTTCTCCAAAAAGCGCTTTTCGTGCACAATACCGTCTCTGTCGAGGATGAAGGCGCCCGGATAGGCGACGCCGTTGGCGCCCTCGCGGTAGGGAATGCCGAAGGCGGCGTGCTGCTCTTGCACCTGCTCGTTGAGCAGGCCCAGCCGCCGGATCACGATGCTGCCCTGGTCGCTGAGCAGCGGATAGGTGATGCCGTGCTTCTCCGCGAAGGCGGCCAGCGCGCTCACCGGGTCGTAGCTGATGGCGAAGACGGCGAGCCCCACGCGCTCGTAATCCGGCAGTGCCCGTTGCAGCTCCACGAGCTGCGATTTGCAGTACGGTCACCAGGCGGCGCTGCGATAAAAGAGGACCAGCGCCCGCCGGCCGGCGCGGACCGCGTGCAGGTCGACCGGCGCGCCGTGCTGGTCGGGCAGCACGACGTTGGGAAAGCGTGCGCCGAGCGCCGGGCCGATGCGCTCCACGTCGACCGGCGGATAGGGCGGCCGTGCAGGTGTTGTCATGGCGGCGATCCTCCTTCACGCATGGCCGTGGCCGGCAGGCTTTGGTTCGCGCGGAAAGCCGAACTGCCGCCGGCGCCGCGGATGAGCGGTACGACCTGACTCCCCAGGCGGCTGACCACGCCGGCGTCGTTCGCCGTCTTCGCCAGCAGCAGCGCCCCTTCGAGCAGGGCGAGCACGGCCTGCGCCGCCGGCGCCACGTTCGCCGGCGCGATCTCGCCCGCGGCCGCGGCCTCGGCCAGCGCCGTCTCGAAGTAGACGCAGTAGCCGGCGAAGACCTCCTGCAGCTTGGCGCGGACCACCTCGTCGCGCGTGCTCAGCTCCAGCGCCAGGTTGCCGAAGGGGCAGCCCAGCACGCAGCCGCTCTGCTCGGCGCGCGTCGCGTGCCTCGCCGCCACCAGATCGAAGAGGCGTGGAAAGCGGGCCAGCGGCGGCAGATCGCGGGCGAAGGCCGGTTCCAGCAGCGTGGTGCGCACCTGCTGCCACTGCGCCTCGACCGCCGCCAGCGCCAGGTCGCGCTTGGCGGGGAAGTAGTAATAGAAGCTGCCCTTGTTCACGCCGGCAGCGGTGCAGAGGTCGTCCACGCTCACGTCGGCGTAGCTGCGGGCGTGGATCAACTGCGCCGCCACCTGCAGCAGCCGTTCCCGCGCGTCACTGGTGCGTCCCATCCTGCGCCCGTATAGTTGACTGGTCGGCTAACTATAGCCGGCGTCACGGCGCCGCGCAAGCGTGCAGCGTGAGGGAGGTGACGGCGATGGGCGAGTTCGACCCCGGCGCGATGCGGGCGCTGACCTTCGACGTCGGCGGCACGGTCTTCGACTGGCATCACACCATCGGCGACGCGGTGCAGCAGGCAGCGCGGACGAAAGGCGTGCAGCTCGACGCGGCCGCCTTCGCCAATACCTGGCGCCGCGCGATGCTGCAGGGCGTGGGCGAGGTGCGCGCCGGCACGCTGCCCTGGCAGAACGCCGACGCCCTGCACCGCCGCGCCCTGGATCAACTGCTGCAGGATTCACCGCTGGCCGTGCTCTCATCCGCCGAGCGCGACGATCTGACCTTCGCCTGGCACCGGCTGCGCGCCTGGCCCGACGCGGCGCCGGCGCTGGCGCGGCTGCGCGGGCGCTACACCGTCGTCGTGCTCTCCATCCTCAGCTTTTCGCTGCTGGTGGACAGCTCGAAGCACGCCGGCATCGCCTGGGACGGCATCATCTCCTGCGAGTTCATCGGCCGCTACAAGGATGACCCGGCGGCCTACGAGACGGCCGTGCGCTGGCTGGGGCTGCGGCCGGAGCAGGCGCTGATGGTGGCGGCGCACCCGTGGGACCTGCAGGGCGCCGCGCGGGTGGGCCTGCGCACCGCCTACGTGCCCCGTCCCGGCGAGTGGGGCGAGCCGGAGACGCGCGACCTGACGCCGCCGCCGGGCATCGATCTGGCCGCGGCGGGCTTCGCCGACCTCGCCGACCGGCTCGGCGCCTGATCCGGCTAGCCCCGCCGCACGGCGAGGTCGGCGAAGCCCGCCGTGCGACAATAGCAGCCGGCCCAGCATCGCAGCCGGGAGAACAGCCTTGCCCGAGAGCGTCGTGTTCGTGCTCGTGCACAGCCCGCTGACGGGGCCGGATGTCTGGCAGCCCGTGGCGGAGGCGCTGCGGGCGCGTGGCGCGGCGGCCTTCGTGGCCGGGCTGCGGGATGACGGCGCCGCGGGCGAGCCGTTCTGGGCGCGGGAGGCGCGTGCGGCGGCGCGGACGCTGCAGGCGTTGCCGCCGGGTGAGCGGCCGTTGCTGGTGGGTCACAGCGGCGCCGGGGCGCTGCTGCCGCTGCTGCGCGAGGCGGCGGACCGGCCGGCGGGCGGCTATCTGTTCGTGGATGCGGGGCTGCCGTTCGCCGGCAGCCGGCTGCAGGCGATGGCGGGCGAGTCGGCCGAGTTCGCCGCGCAACTGCGCGCCTCGCTGGCGGCGGGCGAACGCTTCCCGGCCTGGATCGATGCGCAGCTCGCGGCGATCGTGCCGGACGCCGCCCGCCGCGGCGCCCTGCTGGCCGGTCTGCGGCCGCGCGGCCTCGACTTCTTCGACGAGCCGTTGCCCGTGCCGCGCGGCTGGCCGGACGCGCCCTGCGGCTATCTCTGGTTCAGCCCGCCCTACGCAGCGTCATTGGCAGAGGCGCGCGCCCGCGGCTGGCCGGCGCGTGAGCTGCCTGCCGGCCACTTCCACATGCTGGTAGACGCCGACGCCGTGGCCGGAGCGCTGCTGGCGTTGGCACGAGAACTGGCCGGCGCGGGCTGAGGCTGGACACAAGCACGGGCGCACCGCCGCGGTGCGCCCGTGCGGCGTGGCGCGCCGGCCGGCGGGTCAGGACGTTCGTCCCAGCCGCTGCTGCTTCATCGCTTGCATCTGCTGGCCGGCGCGCTCCAGGCGCTCGCGGTCCCAGACCTGCTGGATGCGCGGGAAGATCGTCGTCTCTTCTTCGTCGATGTGCCGTGCCAGCGCGTCGTGGATCCGGCGGATCTGCGGCAGCCAGCGCTCGTCCGTCGGCGAGAGGTTGTCGGCCTGGGCGATCATCGCGCTCAGCTCCTGCACCTCGCGCTCGTGCCGCGGTTCCCAGTCGCCCGGCTCGCTGCCGCGGCCCTGCTCCTGCTTTAGCGGATTGTAGAGGTGCTGCTCCTCCATCTCCTCGTGGAGCTTGAGCGTTGGCTCCAGCGTATTCCAGCGCATCGCCGCCTGGCCGCCGCTGCCGCTGTCGAGGATCTGGCGGAACGGCGTCTTCGCCTCGCGGTGCATCTGCATCAGCAAGGCAATCGCGCCAACGGGCTCGCTCATGCCGCCGGACGGACCCTGGCCCTGCGCCGAGGTTGCGCCGCGCTGGGCGTGGTTGCCGAGCGGCCGGCCGATATCGGCGCCGGCCGTACGGCTGGTGCTGATGTTCGGGTCGGTGGTTGTGGCCTGGTAGAGTGACTGCGCCTCGCGCTGCGACGGCCGGTCCGTCTTCACGTCGCCGAGATGGTCCTTGTCGACCCTCAGCGTGACCGTATTGGCGTTGGTCCGTCGGATGCAGTCGGCGGTGAGCCAGAAGTTCGGCTTCATCGGCGCATCGACCTTGAAATAGCGGCCCTGCATCTCCTTCACCGTGCCGACGCTCTCGCCCTCGGCGGTGAACACCTCCATCCCCGGATGCGGCATGGCGCCCATGGCCTGATCGGTGGCCATCGTCCTCTCCTTACATCATTCGTGCATGCCGCACAGCGCGGGAACCTCGCTCGCCGGCCGCGAGAGTGCATGATCCACGGATGGCAGCGATGCGCGGCGGCCGGAGTGCCGGCCGCCTGCCGGCGCCGCACGCCGCTTGACGGGAGGACCGAGGTGACCATCGCCGTCCCGCGCACCGTCTGCCCGCCGCCGGCCGCTGCTGTTACTCAGCATAGTCACGCTTTGCACCCGGTAAGAATCACTTGTCGAAGTAGCTTTTTCGACGAGCGTATGGCCGCTCATCCGCACGGTCGATGGGCAAAACCGCCGATCCGTGCGCCTGCTGCGGCGGCCGGATCGCCGGACCTGGAAACAGACGCCGCGGAGCGCCTGCCCGTTCCTTCCAGCCTCGAACACGGCGACGGCCGCCGCCACGCACGCCTTCTACGTCGCTTTCACCTTCGGCCCCACGGCCACCACGGGCACCACGGCCTGGCTCGTGGCCTGGCTTCAGCGGCGGCGCCGTGTTCTCGCAGGCGTACAGCTACCCGGTGTCGCCGCGCCAGCGGGGCAGCACGCTGACGGCAGACGCGGGCGACGACCGCATGGAGTCGCTCTCCAATCTGGGCGGCACGGTCTGGGCCGTGGCCGATACGACCGTCACGCTCCCTGGCGACAGTACCGTGCGCGACCGCGACCGTTCCCGTTTTGTGCCCGTTTTCCCGGTCTTCCCCGTAACGCCGCCGCGCCGGCACGACGACAGCAACAGGTGAGGGGCGCAGCCCCACCGCTTGCGCCCGCGTTGCACCGGCCATGAGCCGGGGGAGAGAGTCATGTCGCAGCAGGCGGTCGTCAGCCCCGAGGCGCTTGAGCGCTTCGCCAGCAGCGTGCGTTCCTTCAACAACCACCTGCGCGAGAGCATGACCCGCCTGCAGGGTCAGTTCCAGGCGCTGGGCGACACCTGGCGCGACCAGGAGCACTCCCGCTTCGCCGCCGAGTTCGACCAGACGATGCAGGTCTTGCAGCAGTTCATCAAGACCGCCGACGACCAGATCCCCTACCTGATGCGCAAGGCGCAGAAGGCGAACGAGTATCTGACCCAGCGCTAGGCGCCCGAACGCCGCCCGCGAGGCCGCCGCATGTCCCAGTCCGTCAACGTCCGCTCGATCGAAGCGCTCGGCGGCTTCCGCGGGGCGTTGCTGCGCTACCGCGCCGAGGCCGAGGAGACGCTGGCAGGCTTCGACTACTTCCTTGCCCGCCAGCTCGAGTGGTTCGAGGGCCGGCTCGCGCACTGGCAGCGCGAGGTGCGCCGCGGCCGCGAAGACATCCGCGCCGCCGAGCTGACGCTGGCCCGCTTCAAGGCCATCAGCACCAACCCCGAGATTCCCGCCCACCTGCGCCCCGTCGGCGGCAGCGACCGCTACGAAACGACGCTGGCTCGCGCCCGCCAGCGCCTGCGCGACGCCGAGGGCGGCCGCGCCAACGCCATGCAGTGGCAGAGGACGCTCGATCTGGCGATCGAGAGCTACCGCACGCAGCAGGTCCGCTTCAAGGATGTGCTGCAGGAAAACCTGCCCGCCGCGCTCTCCGTGCTGGAGAAGAAGCTGGCCACGCTGGCGGGTTACGTCTCCGTGCCGCTGCCCTCCGAGCCGGAGCGTCCGCTCGGGCCCGTCGCCTGGCCGGCCGCGCCCGCCGGCGGCGCCGCTGCCGAGGAGGGCGAAACCAGCGAGGATGATGCGTCCGCAGACCATGCAGAGGCGGTGCGCACGTGACGATGAATCATACGAGCGCCGTGGAAGAGCTGCAGACGGCGTGGGAGGCGCTGCGCACGCGCTGGCACGCGCTGGGCGAGGTCTGGAACGACCCCGTACAGGCGCGCTTCGCGCGCGAGCACTGGGCGCCGTTGGAGAAACAGACGATCGCCGCCGGGCAAGCGCTGGGCGAGCTGCTGCAGGTGCTGGCCGCCGCCCACCGCAACGTGCCCTGACGGCGCGGCCGCCGCAGGCGGCCGCGAGACGACAAGTTCAGTGCCAACGCGGCGTCCCTGCAACGCCGCACAGACGACAGGTGGTTTGCGATGCCCGGCGCCGACCTGGCCCTGCGTGAGCGCGAGATCCTCGCCGCCTTTCGCCGCGTGACGATGCAGCGCACCCAGACGGAGAGCGAGTCTGCCGCGCGCGTGGAGCAAATCCAGCAGGCCGCCGCCAAGGAGCTGGCCGCCGCGCGCGACGTCGCCGAGGAGCAGCGCACCTACGCCGAGTCCGGCGCCACGCAGCGCTACCACGCCGAGCTGGAGGCGGTGGAGCGCAAGCGCAAGGAAGTTCACGAGGCGGCGCAGAAGGGCATCGAGAGTGTGCGCACGCTGTACGACGGCGGACGCACCGTGCTCGGACTGGCGCATCTCAACCAGCTCCTGCAGCACGCGCAGACCGCGCCGCCGCCCACACCGCAGCCGATCAGCGACCCCGCCTTGCAGCTTGGCATATGCGCCTCGCAGGCGGCCAAGGCCTCGCAGCGCATCGACCGCGGCGTCGAGCAGGTGCTCGGCAAGCGCCGCCAGAGCCACAAGACGCACATGCGCATCGCCTACGTCGCCATCGCGGCCGTGCTGCTGCTGGGCGCCACGGTGAAGCTGGGCACCGGCTCTTGCGGCTTCGTCAGCACCGCCTTCGGCAACCACGCCGGCTGCTCGGCCACGCTCAGCGGCCACAGCAGCGTGGTCAACGCCGTCGCCTTCGCGCCCGACGGCAAGACGCTCGCCTCGGCCAGCGCCGACAAGAGCGTCCGTCTCTGGGACGCGGGCAGCGGCCGTACGCTCGCGAGGCTGAACGGCCACGCCGGCTTCGTCAACGACGTGGCCTTCTCCCCGGACGGCACGATGCTGGCCTCGGCCAGCGACGACAAGACGATCAAGCTCTGGAGCGTGGCCGTGGGGCGCGAGCTGAAGACGCTCTCCGGCCACGCCGACGGCGTGCGCGCCGTCGCCTTCTCGCCGGACGACAAGACCATCGCCTCGGCCGGCGCCGATGGCCTGGTGAAGCTGTGGGACGCGCAGTCGGGCCAGGAGCTGCGCACGCTCAGCGGCCACCAGGGCTGGGTGTGGGACGTCGCCTTCTCGCCCGATGGCCGCCTGATCGCCTCGGCCAGCAACGACAGCACCGTGAAGATCTGGGACGCGAGCAGCGGACAGGAGCTGAAGACGCTCTCCGGCCACAATGGGGACGCCTTCGCCGTGGCCTTCTCGCCCGACAGCACGCTGCTCGCTTCCGGTGGCAGCGACGGCACCGTGCGGCTTTGGGAAGTGGCGACGGGCCGGCAACTGCGCGTGATCAACGCCGGCAGCCAGCCGGTGCGCAGCGTCGCCTTCTCGCCGGACGGCAAGCAGATCGCCAGCGCCGGTGTCGACAAGTCGGTCAAGCTCTGGAGCCTGGACGGTCACCGGCTCAAGAGCCTGGGGGCCAGCAGCCCGGTGTGGAGTGTCGCCTTCGCGAAGGGCGGCGCGCTCATCGCCTGGACCAGCGACCACAACGTGCGGGTCTATCACCTGCGGTAGGGAACAGGGAATAGAGGGTGTAGGGCGTGGGGCGCAGGGCGAAGGGATGAACACGAGGGCGCCTTGCCTGCGCCCTGCACCTTGCGTCGTTTGACCCATTCATCCCGGAGCGATCGTGATGCGGCTTCCCTTTCGGCGCGACCCCACCGTGCAGCTCCAGCAGCACGTCAACCGCCTTTGCCAGGCGTGGAGCGACGGGCAGTTCTGGCACGACTACTGGCTGAAGAGCAGCGAGCAGGAGTGCACGGCGCGCCTGGAACAGGCCGAGCGCGAGTACGAGCAGGGCACGGTCGGCACGCGCGCCGCCTGTGAGCAGCAGATCAGCGGGGCCGAGCGCCGGCACGACGAGCGCATCAGCGCCGCCGAGGCCGAGCACGAGGCCGCGATCCGCGCCATGCAGCGCGAGTACGACGACACGATCGTGCGCATTACCGAGGACGCCGAGGCGATCACGCGCGAAGCGGGTATGGCCGGCGCACACTGGGACGATCCGATCTGGGACGAGTGGCAGCCGGGCAGCGACCAGACGATCCCGCGTTACGTGCGCGCCGGCACGCTGCACGAAGGCCCGCGCGACCCGCTCACCGGCCTCGTCGTGCCCGGCGGGCTGAACGACATGACCTCGATCTCCGTGCCGGCGCTGCTGCCCTTCATCGACGCGGGCAACATCCTCTTCAAGGTCTCCGGACAGGCGAAGCAGCAGGCGATCGGCTGCATCCAGTCGATGCTGCTGCGCGTGCTGGCCACGCTGCCGCCGGGCAAGGTCCGCTTCACCTTCCTCGACCCGATCGGCCTTGGCCAGAACGTGGCCGCCTTCATGCACCTGGCCGATTACAACGAGGCGCTGGTGACCGGCAAGGCGTGGACCGAGCCGCAGCAGATTGAGCAGCGGCTGGTGGACCTCACCGAGCACATGGAGATGGTGATCCAGAAGTACCTGCGCAACCAGTACGCCACGATCGAGGAGTTCAACGCCAACGCCGGCGAAGTAGCCGAGCCGTACCGCCTGCTCGTCGTGCTCGACTTTCCCGCCGCCTTCAGCGAGACGGCGGCGCGGCGGCTGTTCAGCATCGCGCAGAACGGCCCGCGCTGCGGCGTCTACACGATCATGCTGGTCGACCCGGAGCTGCCGCTGCCGGAGGGCTTCAACCTGCGCGAGCTGGAGCGCGTCAGCAGCGTGATCTACTGGAACCGCCAACGCTTCGTCTGGCAGGACGAGGCCGTGCAGTCCTCCACCTTCGTGCTGGATGCGCCGCCCGACCTGACCATGCAGAAAGAACCCGACAAGACGCTGTTCGGCCGCATTCTCACCACGGTGGGCAAAGAGGCGAAGGACTCCAGCCGCGTCGAGGTGCCGTTCGAGCGGCTGTACGACCTCTTCCGCGACCAGGTGCTGGCCCATCCGGAAGACTATGAAGGCTTGCTGGACCAGGTGGACCCGGCGGACCCGACGACGTGGTGGAAAGGCGGCAGTGCGCCGGGGCTGACGGCGCTGGTGGGCCGCGCCGGCGCCACGCGCGTGCAGTGCCTGACGCTGGGCAAGGGCACGGCGCACCACGTGCTGCTCACCGGCAAGACCGGCTCGGGCAAGTCCACGCTCTTGCACACGCTGATCACCAGCCTGACGCTGTTCTACAGCCCGGACGAGGTTGAGCTGTACCTGATCGACTTCAAGAAGGGCGTCGAGTTCAAGACCTACGCCCGGCATGCGCTGCCGCACGCCCGCGTGGTGGCGATCGAGAGCGAGCGCGAGTTCGGCCTCAGCGTGCTGCAGGGGCTCGACGCGGAGATGAAACGGCGCGGCGAGCTGTTCCGCCAGGCGGGCGTGGACGACGTGCCCGCCTACCGCGAGCGCATCGCCGGGCCGATGCCGCGCATCCTGCTCCTGGTGGACGAGTTCCAGGAGTTCTTCACCGAGAACGACGCGATCGCCGCCGGCGCGGCGCAGCTGCTGGACCGGCTGGTGCGGCAGGGCCGCTCCTTCGGCATTCACGTGCTGCTCGCCTCGCAGAGCCTGGCCGGCGCCTTCACCGGCAGCTACATGCTGCCGCGCAGCACGATCGACCAGATGCAGGTGCGCATCGCCCTGCAGTGCTCCGAGGCCGACTCGCGCCTGATCCTCTCCGACGACAACCTGGCGGCGCGCTCGCTGACGCGGCCGGGGGCGGCGATCTACAACTCGAACAACGGCGTGGTCGAAAGCAACAACCCCTGCCAGGTCGGCTGGCTCGCGGACGCGCAGCGCGACGCCTACCTGGCCACGGCGCAGGAGCTGGCGCAGCAGCAGGGCTACCGGCCGCCGGCGCCGCAGCGCGTGTTCGAGGGCAACGAGCCGGCCGACATCAGCCAGAGCCCGATCGCGGAGCTGATCGAGGCGCCGGACTGGCCCGGCCAGTTGCGGGCCACGCCGGCCTGGCTGGGCGAGCCGATCGCGATCAAGGACCCGACCGCCGCGCCCTTCGTGCGCCAGAGCGGCGCCAACCTGCTGGTCGTCGGCCAGAACGACGAGGCGGCGCTCGGGGTGCTGACCACGACGCTGCTGAGTCTGGCGGCGCACACCCCGCCGCTGCCCGGCGGCGCCCGCGCCCGCTTCTGTGTGCTCGACTTCACGCCGATCGACTGGCCGCACGCCGGCAGCTTCGCCCGCATGGCGAGCCTGCTGCCGCACGACATCCAGGTCGCCGGCCGCCGGCACCTGCCCGAGCTGATCGCGGAGATCGCCGCCACGGTCGAGCGCCGCATCGAGGAGCAGGCCTCGGGCGGGCCGATCTACCTGGTCATCTTCGGCCTGCAGTGGGCGCGCGACCTGCGCCCCCTCGACGAGTTCGGCTTCAGCTTCGGCGGCGAGGCGGACGAGGCGCCCAGCCCGGCGAAGCGCTTCCCCACGATCCTGCGCGAGGGGCCGGACGTGGGCGTGCACACGCTGGCCTGGTGCGACACGCTGACGAACCTGAACCGCGTGCTGGACCATCGCCTGCTGCGCGAGTTCGTGCTGCGCGTGGTCTTGCAGATGAGCGCCCAGGACTCGCGCACCCTGGTGGACGTGGAGGCGGCGAGCAAGCTCGGCCCGCACCAGGCGCTGTACTGCAACGAGGAGGAGGGCCGGCTGGAGCGCTTCCGCCCCTACGCCCTGCCGGACGCCGACTGGCTGCGCCGCGCCGGCGAGCGCCTGCGCGCCAAAGTCCTGGACCAGGTGGCCTGACGAGGGCGGAGCGCGGGGCATAAGGGACGCTGGCTGCGTCGCTGTCTCACCGTGCCCCGCTTACTCCGCCACCAGTGCCCGGCGCATCAGGGCGGTCGCGCCGGCGAGCGGCGTGCACTCTTCGTCCAGCACGGCGCGCAACTGCTGCGCGATCGGCAGCTCCACGCCCAGCCGCTCGCCCAGCGCCACGGCGGCGCGGGTCGTGGGCACGCCCTCGGCGATGTGCACGCTGCGCGCCGCGTAGTCCGCAAGCCGCTCGCCGCGGCCCAGCGCCACGCCGAGCGAGTAGTTGCGGCTGGCCGAGCTGGCCACGGTGGTCATCAGGTCGCCGACGCCCGCCAGGCCGGACATTGTGCGCGCGTCGCCGCCGCAGGCCACCACCAGGCGCGTGATTTCGGCGAGACCGCGGGTGAGCAGCGCGGCGCGGGCGTTGTGGCCGAAGCCCAGCCCGTCGCCGATGCCGCAGGCGATCGCGATCACGTTCTTCAGCGCCCCGCCCAGCTCCACACCGATCTGGTCGTGACTGCCGTACGTGCGGAAGCGGTCGGAGGAGAGCACCTCCTGCACGCGCACGATGCCGGCCTCGGCCTCGGGCGGTCCGGCCACCACCGCCGCCGCGGGCAGGTGACCGGCGATCTCGCCCGAAAGGTTCGGCCCGGAGAGCGTCAGCACCACGCCGGGACGCGGCCCCAGCGCCTCGCGGATCACCTCCGACATGCGCAGGCCGCTCCGCACTTCGATGCCCTTGCTGGCGCAGAGCAGGCCCGTGGCGGCGGGCAGCGCCGGCCCGATCCAGGCCAGGTTCTCGCGCAGGCGCTGCGCCGGCGGCGCCAGGATCACCAGCCGCGCGCCGTCGATCGCCTCCGCGGGATCGGCGGTGAAGGCCATATCCTGCGGCAGCGGCACATCGGGCAGGAAGCGCCGGTTCTCGCGCTCGGCGCGCAGCCGCTTCGCCTCGTCCGGGTCGCGGCAGAGCAGCACGGTGCGGGCGCCGCGCTCGGCGATGAGCAGCCCCAGCACCGTGCCGAAGGCGCCGGTGCCCACCACGCAGACCTTGCTCGTCGTGCCTCGCGGCGTCACCATCGCGGCCCCCGTGGCTACGCCCGCGCCGTGCCGACCAGCTCGTAGCGCGGGCGCTCGACCCACTCGTCGTCGGGCGGATTCTCCTGCCGCGCGATCGCCGCCTTGCGCTCCTCGTCCTCGAGCTTCTTCGCCTCGGCCTTGATCGCCTCGCGCCGCTCGTGCTCGGCCACCTGGGCCGGCGCCGGCGGCTCCGGCTCCTTGCGCACGCCCTCGAACAGCTTGACGCGCCCCTCGGCTTCAAGCTGGCGCAGGTGCGCCTGCACGTTGCTGTCGGCGGCGCGGCGCAGGCGCGTGTTGATCTCGGGGTAGAGCTTGAGCATGATCTCCCAGCTCGTGTGCTCGCCGCCGCCGGCCAGCTCCGCGATGATCTGGCGCTCGCGCTCGTTGCGGTGGTCCACGTACATCTGCAGGCGCTCGCGCGGGTCGTTGACCACGGCGCCGTGGCCGGGGCAGATCACGTCGAGCTTGGGCAGCGCCAGCAGCCGCTGCAGGCTGGCGCGATAGGCCGCCAGGTCGTGCACCGTGGTCGTGCTGCTGCCCAGCAGCGTGTCGCCCGTGAACAGCACGCCTTCTTCTTCAATGTAGTAGCAGAGCGAATCGGGCGAGTGGCCGGGCGTGAAGATGATCTGCACGCGCACGCCGCCGTCGAGCGTGATCACGTCGCCGTCGCGGATCGGGCGCGTGCCGCTTTCGGGTAGGCGGTCGTCCTTTTCGAGGAACGGCCGCGCTTCGTCGGCGAGCACGACCTCGGCCTTGAGCGTCTCCTGCACCCACTTCAAATTGCCGCTGTGGTCGAGGTGGAAGTGGGTGATGCCGGCCAGCGCGATCTCCGAGCGCTCCGTCGCGGCCAGGTAGCCGCGCAGCATCCACTTGTAGCGGTCGATCGCCTCGCCGGAGTCGATCGTCAGCGCCTCGCCGGCGCCGTGCTTGCCGACGAGGTAGATCGAGGTGAAGAGCGGGTGCATCGGTTCTTCGTCGGGCACCTGCACGGCGCGGACGCTGGGGCTGATCTGCATTGGGTCACCTCGTTTCAAGTCTCCGACGGTTGCGCTGCGCTCTGGCCCCGGCCCCCTTTCCAGCAACTGGAGAGGGGGAGGCTACGGGGGTCGGTTGATAGGGCGGAGTGCGAGAAGTTGATTTCTTCGATCTAGTTCGGTGACAATCCTTAGGGCCGCCGTCGTTCTCGGCCCTAATGCCAGCGAGGATTGAAACGATGCCCGAAGGCTACCGCTTCGAGACGCTCCAGGTCCATGCCGGCCAGGCGCCCGACCCGACCACCGGCGCCCGCGCGATGCCGATCTACCAGACCGCCACCTTCGCGCTGGAGACGGCCGAGAACGCGGCGGCGCTGTTCGCGCTGCAGAAGTTCGGCAACATCTACACCCGCATCATGAACCCGACTACGGACGCCTTCGAGCAGCGCATGGCCGCGCTGGAGGGCGGCAGCGGCGCCCTGGCCACGGCCTCGGGCCAGGCGGCGCAGCTGCTGGCGATCACCACGATCGCGCAGGCGGGCGAGAACATCGTCTCCACGCCGCTGCTCTACGGCGGCACCTACAACCAGTTCAAGGTCACCTTCCCCCGCCTCGGCATCAACGTCAAATGGATCGACACGGACGAGCCGGAGCAGTTCGAGAAGGCGATCGACGGCAAGACGAAGGCGCTCTACCTGGAGAGCTTCGGCAACCCGGCCTACAACGTGCCGGACTTCGCAGGCGTCGCCGCCGTGGCGCACAAGCACGGCATTCCGCTCGTCGTGGACAACACCTTCGGCGCCGGCGGCTATCTCGTACGGCCGATCGACCACGGCGCCGATATCGTCGTGCACTCGGCCACGAAGTGGATCAACGGCCACGGCAACTCGATCGGCGGCGTGATCGTCGACGGCGGCAAGTTCAACTGGGGCAACGGCAACTTCCCGATCATGACCGAGCCTTCGCCGGGCTACCACGGCATGAAGTTCTGGGACGTGTTCGGCGATTTCCCCGGTCTGGGCAACGTCGCCTTCATCATCCGCGCCCGTGTCGAGGGGCTGCGCGACCTCGGCCCCTGCATGAGCCCCTTCAACTCGTTTTTGTTCCTGCTGGGCCTCGAAACGCTCTCGCTGCGCGTGGACAAGCACTGCGAGAACGCGATGGCGCTGGCGCAGTGGCTGAGCCGCAACCCGAAGGTGACCTGGGTGAACTATCCGGGGCTCGAAGGGCATCCCTCGCACAAGAACGCGAACAAGTACGTGCGCGCCGGCAAGTTCGGCGCGATGCTGAACTTCGGCGTGAAGGGCGGCATGGAGGCCGGCAAGTCGTTCATCAACAACGTGAAGCTGGCGACACTGCTGGCCAACGTCGGCGACGCCAAGACGCTGGTGATCCACCCGGCGAGCACCACCCACCAGCAGCTCGATGCCGCGGAGCAGCAGGCAGCCGGCGTGACCGACGACATGGTGCGCGTCTCGGTCGGCATCGAGCACATCGATGACATCACGGCCGACTTCGAGCAGGCGCTCGCCGCGAGTTGACGTGATGCCTGCCGGCGCCTCGCGCATTCCGTCCACGCTCGCGGCCAGCGCGACCTTTGAGGCGCTGGAGCTGGACGCCGGCCGGCTGGGGCCGCTCACCGTGGCCTACGAAACCTACGGCCGGTTGGGCGGGGATGGCGGCAACGCCATCCTCGTCTGTCATGCTCTCACGGGCAGCGCCCACGCCGGCAACCTCCACGCCGCCGACGGATCGCTCGATGGCCAGCCAGGCTGGTGGGAGCCGCTGATCGGTCCCGGACTCGCGCTGGACACCGATCGGTACTATGTGATCTGCACGAACTTCCTCGGCAGTTGCTACGGCACCACCGGTCCGACCTCGCTCGATCCTGCGACTGGCCGCCCGTACGGACCGGACTTCCCGCCGATCACGGTGCGGGACATGGTGCGGGCGCAGCGGCTGCTGATCGACCGGCTGGGCGTGCGCCGGCTTGTGACAGTGGCGGGCGGCTCGCTTGGCGGCTTTCAGGTGCTCGAATGGGCGGCGATGTACCCGGAAGTGGTCGCCTCGATCGTGCCGATCGCCACCGCGCTCGGGCACTCCGCCTGGTGCATCGGCCTGAACGAGGTCGCGCGCGAGGCGATCCGCCTCGACCCGGCCTGGCAGGGCGGCCGCTACTCGCCGGAGGCGCAGCCGCGCGAAGGGCTGGGGCTGGCGCGGCAGGTCGCGATGATCTCGTACCGCTCGGATATCTCGTTCGAGCGCCGCTTCGGCCGGCTGCTGGCGCCCGGCGCGGCGCGGCCGAACCCGCTGGAGTGGCGCGACGAGGGCAATGCTCGTGTGCCCGGCGGCGGCGATTTCGAAGTCTCGCATTATCTGCGCTATCAGGGTCACAAGCTGGTCGAGCGCTTCGACGCCAACACCTACCTGACGATCACCGAGGCGATGGACCGGCATGATGTGGCCGCGGGACGCGGTTCGGCTGCGGCGGCGCTGGCGCCCTTCCGCGGCCCGGTGCTCTGCCTGGGCATCAGCTCGGACGTGCTCTATCCCACCTGGCAGCAGCACGAGATCGTGGCGCTGTTCCGACAGAACGGCAACGCGGCGCGGTACGTCGAGATCGACTCGCCGCACGGCCACGACGCCTTCCTGATCGAGTGGGAGGCGATGAACGCGGCGATCGGGCCATTTCTGCGGGCGCTGGCGTAGCGCTACGGCTCGGCCGCGAGCTGCTGGGCGAAGCCGAACATCTCCGGGTACTTCTTCAGACTCTGGCCGCCGTCAAGATACAGCGTCTGGCCGGTCATGAAGCCGGCGGCGTCGGAGGGGGTGTGCCCAGAAGTTGTGGAAGCACGGTGCAGGGATGAGACGGAGGCGAGGCGTGGCGATGCAGTAGGGTAACGAGGAAAACAGAGCGACCGACCGTAGTGAGGACGGTCGGTCGCGCAGGAAGGGGCCGATGACT
>DATGEL010000121.1 GCA_035310145.1 Dehalococcoidia bacterium | reverse complement strand
TAGGGTCTGTCTGATGAATGGACCCGTTGCCCGGTATCCTGTGCAGGAGGGTGTGCACACCACAGGAGCTGGGCATGGTCGGGCGGGGAGAACTGACGGACGCAGCGTGGGCGGTGCTTGCGCCGCTCCTGCCAGGCAATGGGACGCGGGGCAAGCAGTGGCGGGACCACCGGCGGGTGATCAACGGCATCCTCTGGAAGCTGCGCACCGGCGCCCCGTGGCGCGACCTGCCGGAGCGGTACGGCCCGTGGCAGACCTGCTACGACCGCTTCGTGCGCTGGCGGCGGGACGGCACCTGGGACCGGCTCTTGCAGCACGCCCAGACCAAGAGCGACGCCGTGGGCGAAATCGTCTGGGAGGTGAGCATCGACAGCACGAGTATCCGTGCCCACCAGCATGCCGCCGGGGCGAGGAAGCGCCTGGCCAAGGCGGACGAAAAAAAGGGACCCCGGCGCCGGTACCGCAGGAGGGACTCGGCCGCAGCCGCGGCGGGCTGACGACGAAGATCCACCTGGCGTGCGATGGCAAGGGCCGGCCGCTCGCCATCGTCGTGACGCCGGGGCAGTGGGGCGACAACCCGCAGCTGGGGCCGGTGCTGGATGGCATCTGCGTGCCGAAGCCAGGCGGGACGGGCCAGCCACGCCGACGGCCGGAGCGGCTGCTGGCGGATAAGGCGTACAGCCACCCCAGCACCCGGCGGCTGCTCCGGCGGCGGGGGATTCCCGCCTGCATCCCCGAGCGGACGGACCAGCGGGCGCGGCGAGCGCACCGGCCAGGGCGCAAGCCGGCGTTCGACCGCGAGACGTACCGGCGACGCAACGTCGTGGAGTGCTGCCACAACCGGCTGAAGCAGTTCCGCGCCCTGGCCACCCGCTACGACAAGCGAGGCTGGAACTACCGCGCCATGGTGGTGATTGCCGCATTACTGCTGTGGCTCCCCAAGTGATTCACCAGACACGCCCTAGTAGCCGGTTCATGCTGTCTCCTTCGGGTGATGCGGCGTGCCGAACCGACGTCGCGCAGCTGGGCCGGCGATTTCGGGGTGGCGTAAAGGTGCGGAGGTTGGAAGCGGCCAGTTGCCTGGTGCGGCGCCGCGCTGGAGCGCGGCCGTGGCTCAGGCTCAAGGCCGCAGCAGTTTCACTTCGCGCCGGTGGCGGGCCCGCTGGGCGGCGTCCCAGTCGCCGGTGCAGTAGACGCTGAGCTCGGTGATGCAGCCGTCCTGGATGTCGGCGCGAAACAGCTCGCGGCAGTACCAGTCCTGGCCGCGGTCGCGCCACTGCTCTTCGACTTCGAGGACGAACCCTGCCGGCGTGGGATCGACCCGGTGCCGCGGCACGCGGCCGGAGGATGGGTGACCAGACCGGCGCAGCCGGACGACGGCGTCTCTGCCCTGCGCCTGCAGGCGCCACGAGGGCGAGGTAAAGTCGCAGAACACGTCGGGTGCAAACAGATCCTCCGGCGGGTCGCCGGTTTCGAGGAACTGGATTAACTTCGTGCTGAGTTCCTGTGCGGTTACCGCGTCCATCTCCCACCTCTCACGATCTGCCCGCCGCAGTTGCTGCCGTACCCGGCGGCTACGACGGCGCTCCGGCGGCCTGCTGCGCCGCGGCCACGTTCTGCGCCACGACCGCCATCGTCCTCTGGTACTCGCCCAGCGGGCTGAACTCGATCAGCTCGGTATCCTCATCGAAGATCGGCAGGTGACCGGGCGCCAGGTAGTAGGCGTCGCCCGCGCGGAGTGTCTCCTCGCGGTCGGCGTAACGGACGCGCAGCCGACCCTTCACCACGTAGCCCCAATGCGGGCACTGGCAGCGGTCGTCGGGTAGCCCTTTGAAGACCGGCTCCGTGTCCGTGCCCGCGGGAAACCGCTCCAGGCCGACGTTCATCGTGCCACACTCGGTCTGACGGATCACGATTCCATCCAGTTCCATCACCACCGGCACGTCCTGAATCGAGCCGCGCATCGCCTTCCTCCTGTTTCACCGACGAGCGATCGCTCGCCGGCGTTGCGGCCCCCGCCGATCGCGGGGCGCCGATCGGTCCCTACGCTGATCAGTCGAAGATCTGCTCGGACGGCGGTCCCGCCGGCGCCGCGTTCAGGTCGACGCCGCAGAGCCTCTGCACGCGCTGCTTGAATCAGGAGATGCTGGCCATCGTTCGGTCCTCCTTCTTGCCGAGCGGCTAAGCCGCGTCGAGCGCCGCAAGCAGCGCCTCAACCGCCCGGCGCACATCCTCGGGCACGGCTTTCGGCTGATCGCGGCGGTGGCAGGCAAGGCAGATGCAGGTGCCGTCGCGAAAAATCGTCACGGCATCGTCGAGGCTGGCCGGCAGATGGCAATCGGTGCAGAAGTACATGGCGTGTTCCTCCGTCGTCGGTGTGGGATGCCTCCCTTCAACTCAACGGCCGGCTCGCCCAAGTTCGATGCTCAACCGGCGCTGATGGCAGTGTGCCAAGACAACGCCGGCCTGCCCCTGTGGCCAGCACGGGGATCTGGCGGAAGGCGGTACGGGGATTTCCAGGAGGCGGTACGGGGCGCGGAAGGCGTGAGTCGCGGGCGCGAGGCGGAGGCGCCGGCGGCGGTCAACCGCCGGTCAGGCCGTGGCCTGTGGCCCAGGTCGCGATCTGGGTGCGGGAGCTGCTGCCCAGTTTGCCGAGGATGTTGCCGACGTGGTACTCCACCGTGCGCTCGCTGAGCACGAGCGCCTCGGCGATCTCGCGGTTGGTCAGGCCGCGGGCGACGAGCACGCTCACCTCGCGCTCACGCGCCGTCAGGCCGCCGGCCGCCGCCTTCGCGGCGCGCAGCGGCGTTGCCGCGCGCTGCGCCGGAAGCTGGGCCAGCGCCGCCTGCCGGAAGCATTCCCGTAAGGAGCGGCCGTCGATCTGCTCGGCGTCTTCATCGAGAATGCCCGCGGCCAGCGCCTCGATGATGGATCGCGCTGCCCGCGCCTCCTGCTCGGCCTCGGCGCGGCGGGCGCGGACGTGATAGAAGCGGGCCAGCGCCGCGTGCAGGCGCCACTGCAACGGCCGTACGCCGTGCCGCTGCATCGCCACAAGCGCCGAGCGCAGCGTCGCCTCCGCCTCCGCGTCGCGGCCGAGCGCCGCCAGCGCTTCGCCGTGCAGGAGGCACACACCCGGCGTAATCCTGCCGGGCTCACGTTGCTGTATCATCGCCATCAGACGGGTGGTGATCGCCAATGTGGCTGCGGCGTCACCCGCGGCGAGCAACAGAGAGGCCCGCGCCTGCCAGCACATGGCGCCGATCAACGTTTCGGTCGCAGTCTCCGGCCCCTGCACGGCGTCCAGCACGGCGTTCGCCCGGTCGAAGTCGCTCTGCAAGCAGCACGCCCGCACCAGCGCCGGAGCAACCCACGCGATCCAGTAGCCGGAGCGAATCTCCTGTGCGAGCGCAAACGCCTGTTCGAGGTGGCGGCGCGCCGCCGGCAGCATCAGCAGATCGGTGTACGTGGCGCCGAGCGCCATGTGTGCGCCGGCCAGCCATTGTTGATGGCCGATCTCCTCGGCGATCGTGAGCGCTTCGCTGGCCATCTGCAGGGCAGCGGCATACTCACCGTGCGCGACCGTGGCGTAACCCAGTTCCGCCAGCACGAACGCCTCACCCGCCCGCCAGCCGATCGCGCGGGTGATCTGCACCGCCTCATCCGCTTCCTCCGCCGCGCGGTTCGGCCGCTCCCGCTCGCGGTGCGCCGGCACCATCGGTATCAGCAGGTGGAACGTGGAGAGCGGCGCGAGCATGGCCAGGCTCGTCGCCAGGCCGCGGCGATCGTCCAGCTCGCGGTACAGCGCCGCCGCCCGCTCGTAGCAACTGGCAGCGCCCGAGATGTCGCCGCTGTGCAGCGTCGCCAGGCCGAGCAGATCGAGCGTTTCCGCCACACCGTGCCGGTCGCCGATCTGTTCGAAGGTCGCCAGCGCCTGCTCATGGAAGGGGCGGGCCTCAAGCGGCCGGCCGGCCATCATCTGCCAGTTGCCGACGCGGTTGAGACTGCCGGCGATCCGCGCCGGCTCTTCGATCTGCCGTGCGAGCGCCAGGCCCTGGTCGAAATACGAGCCGGCGCGGTCGTAGTCCCGTGCCGCCCAGAGAAAGCCGAGGTCCTGCAGCGCCTGCCATGCGGCACCGCGATCGACCGCTGCCGTTGCCGCCGCCAGCGCCGCCTCGTGATCGCTGCGGGCGCGGTCGAATTCGCCCAGCAGCTCGTAGCTCTGTCCGCGGGCGCGCAGCAGGTCGAACGGTACGGGCGCACCCAACGCCCGGGCAGCGTCCAGCGCCCGCGAAAAATGCTCCGCGGCCGCGCCCGCCGCGTACATCGCCCGGGCACGCTCGCCCGCACGCCGCGCGTAATCGAGCGTCTGCGGCCAGAGGCCGGCGGCGTGACAGTGATGGGCCAGGTCGGCCAGGTACCTGTCCGGCGCCGCCGAGGCCGACAGCCGCTCCAACGCCCCGGCGATCTCTCGGTGCAGGGCACGCCGTTCGCGCGTCAGCAGCTCTGCCTCGACCGCCTGGCGTGTGAGCGCGTGCCGGAAGGCGAAGCGGTCGCCTGCTTCTTCGGCGACGAGCTGCGCGGCGATCAGCTCTTTGATCAGCGCCAGCAAGCCGGCTTCGTCCTGCTCGACCAGCGCCTGCAGCAGGGAAAAGTCGAAGCGCTGCCCCGCCACGGCGGCGATCAGCAGCAGCCGCCGCGCCGCCGGACTCAGTTGCCGCGTGCGCCGGTGCACGGCATCCTGCACCGTACGGGGGATGCGCAGCTCAGCGAGCGGCCGCCGATCCCAGGCGCCATCGACCTGGAAGATGTCGCCCGCCGCGACCAGCGCCTTCAGCACCTCTTCGATGAAGAACGGATTCCCTTCCGTCAGCTCGTGGAGCGCGTTGAGAAAATCCTGGCGCACCGGCCGTGCCTGCGCAAAGATCGCGCGCAGCATTCCGTCGACGTCGCGCGACGCCAGCCGGTCCAGCGGCAGTTCGACGGTGAGCCGCTCACGCGCCAGTTCGGCCAGCAGGTGGCTCAACCCCTCGTGTGCTTCGTCGCTGCGGCAGCTGATCAGCAGCAGCGCGGGGGCGGTCGCGAAGCGCCGCGCCAGCGTGCGCAGCACCTCCAGGCTCGCGTCGTCGCTCCAGTGCAGATCCTCGAACACCAGCAGCAGCGGTCGAGCGGCGGCGCGGCTGCTCAAAAAGGCGACGATCGCCTGGACGAGCCGGCGCTTCTCCTGCTCCGGTTCGACCGGTGCGACGGGTATCGCCGCGGGAAGGCGCCAGGCCAGCTCCGGCAGCAGCGCCTGCAGCTCGGGCGGAAGCGCATCGAGCAGCCCGCCCTGTTGATCGTCGGCGTTGTGCCGCGGCAGCGTGCGCAGCAGATCGACGATCGGGGCGTACGGCAGGCCGCGATCGGGCTCGAAGCAGTTGCCCTGGAAGACGAGGAAGCCCTCGGCCGCGGCGGCTGCCTTCATCTCGGCGATCAGCCGCGACTTGCCGATGCCCGCTTCTCCGCTGAGCACGACGGCGCCGCCGTTGCCCTGGCGCGCGAGCCGCAGCCGCTCGCGCAGGGCGCTCAGCTCGCGCTGCCGGCCGACAAGCGGCGTCCGGTCGATGCCCGCAAGCACGGCGCCGATTTCCTCCCGCACGCTGCTCCGTGCGCAGGATTATACCGGCTGGCCGCCAGGGTGCGCCGAAGCCGGCCATGCTTCCTGTACCCTGTGTGCACAGCGGCGTTCGGCTGCTTAACCGAGGAGCAGAGCGGGATGATCGCCTCCGTGTTTCGCGTGCCCGCCGGCAGCCCGGCGGCCGATCCGGTCGCCGTTGAGCAGGTGGCCAGAGCCCCAGGCCTCGTGCATCTCTACCAGCTCACCCCGGCCGACCCGAACGAGGACCGGCTGGCGGTGCTGTTCTGGGAGCGCGAAGAGCACCTGGACGCCTACATAGAATCCGACCTGGGGCAGCAAATTCTCGCGGCGAACCCGAGCGCCACCCGCACCACCTATGTGGTACAGCAGGTCCGCTGAAGGCAGGAGCAGGGCCATGGGCATCAGTGCCGAGACCTACGAGCGCGTGGCGCTGGAGGATCCGCACGGCAACTGGGAGCTGGTCTGCGGCCGGCTGCGGCAGAAGCCGTACATGACAAACGCACACGATCACAGCGCACGGCTGCTCGTGAACAGCCTGAGCCGGCAACTGGATCCGGCCGAGTTCGTGCCTGACCAGAACACGGCCAAGCTGCGCTCCCCGTCCGGCTCCTACTTCATCCCCGATGCCTGCGTCCTGCCGGCGGCGCCGGTGCGACGCGCCCTCGCCGAGCGCCCGCGCGAGCTGGGCGTCTTCGACGATCCGCTGCCGCTCGTGGTCGAGGTCTGGTCACCTTCGACCGGCGGCTACGACCTGGGCGAGAAGCTGCGCGGCTACCAGGAGCGCGGCGACCGCGAAATCTGGCTTATTCACCCGGACGAGCGCACACTCACCGCGTGGCGGAAGCGAGCGGACGGCAGCTACGGCGAGATGGTATTTGCCGGCGACGCGATTATTGAGCCCGCAGCCCTCGCCGGCGTGCGCATCGCACTGGCGGCGCTGTTCGCGTGAAGCGGCTGTCCGCGCTTAGCTGCGCGGCAGGCCGAGGCCGCGGGTGGCGATGATGTTGCGCTGGATCTCGCTCGTGCCGCCGGCGATCGTCAGCGAGGCCGCATTCAAATAGCTGCCCTCAATCCGCTCGCGTAGCCGCCGCGCTGAGGGCGAAGCGGACAGCCCGAACGTCGCGACCATGTGCATGGCGGTGTTGGTCATGCGCTGCGTCCACTCGGTGCCGAAGACCTTCGACATCGACGCCTCGTAGTTCGGGATCTTGTTCTGGCTCAGCAGCCAGGCGACGCGGTAGGAGAGCAGGCGTCCCGTCTGCAGCTCCAGATAGCGCTCGGCCAGCTCCACACGCAGCCGGGCAAAGCGCGGATCGTGCCGGAACGTCTTCGCGTACTCCAGCGCGTCGTAGTAAAGCAACGAGGCGGTGGCGATGCGCTCGATGCCGCTGCGCTCGAAGTCGAGGTTGCTGGCGGTGACGTACCAGCCGCGGTTCTCCTCGCCCACCAGGTTCTTACGCGGAACGCGCACGTTATCGAAGAACACCTCGTTGAAGTGGTGCTGGCCGCCCATGTTCACCAGCGGCCGCACGGAGACGCCCGGCGACTTCATATCGAGCAGCAGAATGCTGATGCCCTTGTGCTTGGGAGCGTCCGGATCGGTGCGGCAGACGAGCCAGAGCCAGTCCGCCTTGTGCGCGTTGCTGGTCCAGATCTTCTGGCCGTTGACGACGTACTCGTCGCCGTCGTGCACGGCGCGTGTCTGCACCGCGGCCAGGTCGGAGCCGGCGCCCGGCTCGGACATGCCGATCGCCCAGCTTTCCTCGGCGTTGACGATCTTCGGCAGGTGCTCGCGCCGCTGTTCCTCGGTGCCGTGCACGATCAGCGACGGCCCCATCTGGCGCTCGGCCACGAAGTGATAGCCCCACGGCGCCTGCCGCGTCACCATCTCCTCGGTGTAGATCAGCCGCTCGATCGCGCTCAGCTCCTTGCCGCCGTACGCTTTCGGCCAGGCCATGCCGATCCAGCCGCGCGCGGCCAGCTTCTTGCTGAATGCCTGCGAGAAGCCGTCTTGCAGGTCCGGCTGCTGCTCACGGTCCGCTAACTCGACGTCGAGAAAGCCGCGCACGTCGCTGCGGAACTGCTCCTGCGCGGGTGTGAAACGGAAGTCCACGGCAAGTTCCTCCCGGAATGACGCGGGCGCGGCGTCGCCGCCAGACCCGGGCTTCGATCCTACACCGCGGCAGCCAGGGGGCACAGCGCCCGCCGCCGGCGGCAAGGCATTGCGGCGCGGCCTAATGATTTCCTAACGACCGCGTCATCGCCGCGTAATTCGGGGCCGCGATGGTAGAGAGGGGAGCCGGCGTGGCGACTCGCTCCGCACCCCGCCCGAGCCGTGCCAACAAGCGCACCCGGAGGATACCAATCATGTTGTGGCCACATCGCTCGCGCGAACAGAAGCAGCAGCCCTGCACCCACGCCGGCGCCCTGCCGCGCTGGGATAGCGTTGAAGACAGCGGGCGCGACGATCGCGTCGTGCGCCTCTACTGCCCGCGCTGCGACCGCTTTCTTCCCCCGGACCGCGGTTGAGCCGCAACCCCGGCGCAGCCGCGTTCAGGCGGTGCGGCTCAGCGGCTCGGGCAGCGCCGTCGGCGCGGCGAGCGGCAGCGAAACGCCGAACGTGCTGCCCTCGCCTGGCCGGCTCTGCAGCGTGATCGTCCCGCCGTGCGCCTCCACCAGGTAGCGCACGATCGAAAGACCCAGCCCGGCCCCCGGCCGGTTGCCGCCGCCAGTGCTCGTCACCCGGTAGAACGGCTCGAAGATGCGCTCGTGTTCGACGGCGGCGATGCCGATGCCCGTGTCCCGCACCCAGATCTGCGCGGCGCCGGCCGCGACGCCGAGGCCCAGCTCCACGCTGCCGCCCGTGGGCGTGTAGGCGAGGGCGTTCTCCACCAGGTTCGTCAAGACCTGCTTGAGGCGCACCCGATCGCCGGAGACGACGACCGCCGCGGGCGCCGAAAGCGAAAGTTGCCGCTCGTCGGCGCGAGGCGCGAGCTGGCGGTATACCTCGCGCAGCAGGCCGGCAAGTTCGACGGGCTGCTGCTCCACCACCTGTCCACGCTCCACCTGCGCCAGGGTTAGCAGGTCCGCCACCAGCCGCTGCATCTGCGCCGCCTCGGCACGCGCCTCGTCCAGGCATTCCTGTCGCTCTGCCGCGTCGTCCACACGGTCCAGCAGGTCGAGGTTGCCGCGCACGATCAGCAGCGGCGTGCGCAGCTCGTGCGAGCAGGCGGCCACGAACTGGCGATGCCGCAGCAGCGTCTCCTCCGCCTTGCCCAACACGGCATCGAAGGCTGAGGCCAGCATGCCGACTTCGTCGCCGCGCCGCGTCAGCGCCAGCCGGCGGCTGAAGTCGCCGGAGTCGCGGATCTCCGCGGCCGTGCCGGCGATCAGCGCCAGCGGGCGCAGACCGCGCCGCGCGACCAGCCACACGGCGGCGGCGGAAGCTGCCAGCGCCAGGGCGCCGAGCCCGAGCAGGATCAAGCGCATGCGCGCCATCGTGTCGTGCAGCGGCTGCAGCGACTCACCCACCTGCAAGACGCCGATCTCGCGTTTGCCGAGGCTCACCGGCGTGGTGCGCAGGCGCAGCAGGCGGCCGGAGCCGGCATCGATATCGGCGGTTACCGTGCGGCCGGCCAGCGCCCGGCTCACGTTCGCCGGATTGGCCGGCAGCCAGCCGTTCTTGAGGTTGTCGGAGGTGCCGATCAACTGGCCCTGCGCGTCAAACACGCGCACGTAGAGGCCGGGGGCGTCCAGCGCCTCCAGCGGCGAGAGGTCGAGCCGCGCCGCGGTCAGGTCCGCCGGCGTGAGGCTGGCGCCCGCCGCCGGCCAGAGCGTCGACCGCACCTGCTGCGTGCGCCAGGCAAGCTTCTGGTCGGTGTCGCGGCTGAGCGCCTGGAAGAGCGTGACATAGAGCAGCAGCCCGAACACCAGCAGTACGCCGGCGACAACCAGCGTGTAGACCACGGTGAGGCGTGTCCTCAGCGACATGCCGCGGCCACCTTCTGTATAGCGCCGTTGCGCGGGAGCGCAGGCTACGGCTCCTCGCGCAGCGCATAGCCGATGCCGCGGACGGTCTGGATCAGCCGCAGCTCGGCGCCGGCTTCGAGCTTCTCGCGCAGGTACTTGATGCAGACGTCGATCACGTTCGACTCGAAGTCGCACTCGTAGCCCCAGACGCGATCGCTGATCAGCTCTCGCGTCAGCGCCTGGCGCGGATGGCGCAGAAACAGCTCCAACAGGTCGAACTCGCGCGGCGTCAGCGCCAGCTTGCGCTCGCCGCGCCAGGCTTCGCGCGTGCCGGGATCGAGCGTGAGGCCGGCGAAGCGCAGGGCGGCGGGCTGCTCCGCGCGGGCGCGACGGCCGAAGGCGCGCACCCGCGCCAACAACTCGTCCAGGTCGAACGGCTTGACCACGTAGTCGTCGGCGCCCGAGTCGAGACCCTGCACGCGGTCGGGCACGGTGTCGCGCGCGGTCAGCATCAGCACCGGCACCTCGCTGACGCTGCGCAGCCGCTTGCAGACTTCGATGCCGTCGATACCGGGCAGGCGCAGATCGAGGATCACCAGGTCCGGATCGGCCTCGCGCAGGTTGCGCAGCGCCGCTTCGCCGTCGGCCGCCTCGCTGACGCGGTGGCCTTCGAGGCGCAGCGCGCGCCGCATCACGTTACGTACGCGCTCGTCGTCGTCCACCACCAGCACGTGCATGCCACCGCCTCCCCGCCGCCGCGGCAGCGTGGCTCACGACCGTGCTTGCGCCCATCCGCTCCCAGCGCTGCGGGCCGACACCGGCGGAACGCGGCTGCCTACTGCACCACCAGCGTACCCTTCATCTCGGTGGGATGCACGTCGCACTGGAAGTGATAGGTCCCCGGCTTGGCGATCGTGAAATCGAGCGTTTCGGACTTGCCGGGATCGAGCAGCGCGCCCTTGATCTCCTTGCCGCCGGCGTCCGTGGCGTCGAGCAGGTGCCAGTTGTGCACGGCCTGGCCCTCGTTCTTCAACGTCAGCGCGACCGGCTGATTCGCCTTCACGGTGAACTGCGTCTCCGAGTACTTGTTGTCCGTTGCGGTCTCGGTCAGCGCCTGCGCGCCGGCCACGGGCGACGCCTGCGCCGGTACCGCCGAGTGCGCCGCGGCCGGCGTGCTCGGCGCCGCAACCGTGGTGGCGTTGACGGGCGCATTGGCCCCGCCGCCCGGGCTGACGGTGCTGACCGCATTGTTCTTATTGTTGTTGCTGCTGCAGGCCGCAATCAGCAGCAAAAGCGCCATGAAGCTGCAGAAGGCAACCCCGCGCATGGCATGAACTGGCCGGGACATCGCATCCACTCCTCCCGCCAGACCCGGCGGGGGAGCCCGGCACTGACCGTAGCGGCAACATCTATTGTAGCGAACCGTATCGCGTCCCGAACTACTCCCACAGATGGCGGCCGGTGGACTCCGCGGAACGTGGGGAAGGGGCTTGCCAGAGCGGCGTGGCTGTCGTAGAAGTGAGCGGAGTTGGCTGAAGACCACAGCAGACAGCAGAAGGAGCGACAGCCATGGGGGCACAGGCCGAGAAGCTGGCCGGGCAGTTCGAGCAGGCGAACAATGCGCTGATCGCGGCGATTGAGGGCATTCCGGACGCGAAGTGGCAGGCGCTGACGAAGGAAGAGGGCTGGACCGTGGCCGCCACGGCGCACCACATCGCCGGCGGCCACCAGGCGATCGCCAATCTTGTGCAGGCGCATGCCGGCGGCCAGGGTCAGACGGTGTCGTTCGCGGCGCTCAACGCGGGGAATGCGCAGCACGCGAAGGAGTTTGCCGGAGCCAGCAAAGCCGAGGTGCTGGAGCTGCTGCGCAGCGGCGCCGCAAGCGCGGCCGGGATCGTGCGCGGCCTCAGCGACGAGCAGTTGGCGCGCACCGGCCAATTTGCGGACGCGCTGCCGCCGATGCCGGTGCAGAACATGATCGAGATGATCCTGATCGGCCACGTGCAGGGTCACGGCGCCAGCATCCAGAACGCCGGCTAAGGCGCGGCGCGGGTCCTCACTCCCCTTCCCCTCTCTCCCAATCCTGGGAGAGAGGGGCGATCCGGCGGCGGGCATTCCAGGCGGCGTCGCCTTAGCCCGGCCAACGCGCGCCCATCCTCCCCAGGATCGCCCCCTTCTCTCCCAGGATTGGGAGAGAAGGGGGATGGGGGGTTATGAGGGCCCGCTCGTAAACACCACGCCGCTGCCGCGCAGCAGGGGCGAGCCGTCGATCGCGACCGTCACGTCGGCGTCCAGCACCTGGCGCGGGCCGGCGCGGCCCGTGACCTGGTAGACGGCTTCGGCCAGGTGGCCCATGCCGTGCAGCCGCCCTTCGGAAAGGCTGCCGCCGAAGGTGTTCACCGGCAGCTCGCCCGTGAGCGCGATGCGCCCATCCTGCACGAAGCTTGCTGCCTCGCCCTCGGCGCAGAAGCCGGCGGCTTCCAACCAGTAATAGGTCGAGGGGCTGAAGCCGTCGTACAGCTCGGCCACGCGCACGTCGCGCGGACCGAGGCCGGCGCGCTGCCACATCTTGTCCGCCGTGGCCGTGCCGCAGGCCAGGTAGTCGTCCAGCATGTAGACGGGCAGGGTGGGGCGGCGCGCCGTGTGCTGGCCGTAGCCGGCGATGTAGGCCGGCGGATGCGGCAGATCCCGCGCCCGCTCGGCCGTGGTCAGCACCAGCGCCGCGCAACCCTCGACCGGAATATCGCAGTCGAAGAGACAGAGCGGATCGGCGACCAGCCGCGCGCTCAGATAGTCCTCGCGCGACATCGGCGTCTTGTAGAAGAACGCCCTCTCGTTCAGGTTGGCGTTGCGGCGGCTGTTGGTCACCAGCGCCGCCATCTGCTCGCGGGTGGCGCCGAAGCGGTGCAGGTAGCGGCGGTAGGCGGCGGCGTGCACCTGGATCACGCTGCTGAAGCCGTAGGGCGCGGTGAACTGGCTGTCGCCGGGAGCGGTGTGCGCCCTCCAGGCGCCGTAGCTGCCGCGCGGCTGGTGCAGCGCCCGCCAGATCAGCACGGTCGAGCAGGCGCCGGCGATCAGCGCGTTGCAGGCCTCGACGACCGTGCTGGGAATCATGCCGGTCGAGATCTGCGCGTACCACTGGATGTCGGCCGCCAGCGGCAGGTGGTTGATCACGTAGACGGCTGAGACCTGGTCCACGCCGTCGCGGCTGCCGGCGCCGAGAAAGGGCTGGTCGGGATAGGTGCAGACGCCGTCGATGTCCGACGGCTGCAGGCCCGCGTCGGCGATCGCCGCGCGGCAGGCGCCCAGAGCGAGGGCGCCGAGCGGGCGCGTGGCGTTGCGTGTCAGTTCAGAGAAGCCGACGCCGACGACGGCGGTTTTGCCACGGCCCTGCCACATGACGGGACTCCTTTACAGCGGTCCCCCGCGGCCGTCGGCCCTCTATCCCCCGTCCCCTTTCCCCCAATCTCTGACATCGCGCGGAGCGCGATCTGGGATGAGGGAAAGGGGCGATCCTGCGGTGCTGGAGCGAGAGGGCGTCGGGTTAACCGTGTATCGATCGGAACGCCCGCCGCTGGATCGCCCCTCGCCCAGGATTGGGAGAGGGGAAGGGGGTGAGGGCCGACAGCCGCGCCCAACAATCACCCCGGCGCCCGGCGCCATTGCGGCAGGAGCTGGCCGTCGGGCAGCGGCTCGAACGTGACTTCAACCGCGGCGCCGATCTGCACCCAGCCGGCGGCGTCGCCCGGCAGGTAGGAGAGCATCAGCAAGAGCGGCTGCTCCGCCAACTCGACCACCAGGTTGACGTAAGGCACGGCCTGCTCGAAGCCGGCCACGTTCTTCTGATACATCGTGGTGTACGTGTAGACCGTGCCGCGGCCGGAAACCGGCTGGAAGGCGAGATCGGTGCTCGTGCAGCGCTGGCAGACCGGCGCCGGCGGCTGCTGCCAGAAGCCGCAGGCCGCGCAGCGCTGCGCCACGAGCCGCCGCTCCGCCGCCGCCTCCCAGAAGGGGCGCGTCAGCTCGTCGGGCACGGGCGTGGGGCGGTTCGGCTCTGCCATAGGTGACAGGTTACAGGCGACAGGGAACGGGGAACAGAGGGCGCAGGGCGCAGGGCGCAGGGCGTGACTCCATTCAGACTTTTCCACTGCCGTTCCCTCTCCATCTGAGAACGCGCTCCGCGCGATGGCAAGCCATGGAGAGGGGGCCAGGGGGTGAGGCCATGCGGCCGCTCAGGCGGTCGTGTCCACCAGGTCGAGCGCGGCGTCGCCGTAGGCGCCGAGGTCGGATGAGCCGCCGCGCAGGCCGGTGACACGCGGCCGGCGAAAGGTCAGCAGCTCCGGGTAGAAGAGCACCGCGAAGGGACAGTCATCCAGCACGATGCGCTCGGCGGCCGACCAGAGCGCCACCTGTTTAGCCGGATCGGGTTCGGCGCCGGCCAGCGCGCAGGCCGCATCGAAAGCTGGATTGCTGTACCGGCTGCTCGGGTTCGCCCGGCCGTTGCTGGCGAACAGCCGCTGCAGAAAGTCCTCCGGATGCGGGAAGTCGGCGATCCAGACACCGAAATAGCTCTGGTACTGGCCCTGGAAGATACGCGGCAGGATATCGTCCACGGGCTGGACGTTCACTGAGATATTGAGTACCTGTCGCCAGCTCTGCACGACGAAGTCGAGTACCCCTTTGCCCGACACCTGGTTGAGGCGCAGCAGCGTCACGCCGTCGGGAAAGCCTCGTCCGTCCGGATAGCCCGCCTCGGCCAGCGCCGCCCGCGCGGCCGCCGGGTCGAAGCTCGCGATCGCCTGGTTGGCCGGATCGTAGCCCGGCATGCCTGGCGGCAGGATCGTCGCGCCGGCCGGGAGGTAGCCCTGAAAGACCTGCGCCACGAGTGCATCGCGGTCGATCGCCCGCGCGAGGGCGCGGCGCACGCGCCCGTCGTCGAAGGGCGGCGTCTTGGGATTGAACGCCACGTATTGGATTGCGAGCAATGGCTCGCGGCGCAGGTGGTCGCGATATGCCGGGTCGGCGGCGAGCGGCACCGCCTGGATGGGGAAGCAGTTAGCCAGGTCGAGCTCCCCGCGCTTGTACATCTCGATGCGCTGCGTGGGATCGCTGACGATGCGGATGGTGAGACGTTGCAGGCGCGGCTTCGGCTCAAGCGTGTAGAGAGGATTGGGCACAAGCGTCAGGTGGTCGTTGGGTACGTGCTCCTGCAGCAGGAACGGCCCATTGCCGATGAGCGTGTCCGCGTTCAGCTTCGCCGCGCCGAGTCCCTCCACGCTGCTGCGCTGCACGGGATAGAGCGCGGGCATGGCGATGCGCGTGAGAAACGAGCTGGTGAAGCCCCGAGCCGATGAATCGCGGATCAAGACGAGCGTCGACGCGTCTAACGCACGCACACCGACAACCTCGCGTAAGCGCGCCAGCTCCGCGTCGGAGACGGTTTTCGGTTGTGCGGGCGTGCCGAGCGCCGTGCTGTAGGCCTCGGCCCCGGCGATGTCGAAGTAATCTGCCGCCGTGACGCCGGCGTGGCCCGGCTCGAACAGGCGCTTGATCGAATACTCCAGGTCCTGCGCCGTCAGTGGGCTGCCGTCGCGGAAGGTTTGATTAGCCTTCAGCCTGACCGTGAAGGTCAGGCCGTCCGCGGAGATGCCGCCGTTCTCCCTGGTTGGCAACTCGGCGGCGAGCGCCGGCACGACCGCGCCCGCCGCGTCGAAATCGAACAGCCCGCGCCAGAGCAGCCGCTGCACGATCACGTCGACGGCGAGAATGCCGCCCTGTCGCGGATCGAGGTGTTCAGGCTCATGGTCGAGCGCGATCGTCAGTGTGTGCGGCCCCGATCCGGCAGCTGGTGAGCCGCCGGCAGCCGCCCTTCCCGGCGCCGCCGGTTGCAGCACCTCGCTCGCCTGCGCGAGCACGGTTGAGGGCAGCGAGAGCCCGAGCGCGCTGGCCGTGGCGCTGTTCACCACCAGCTCGAAGGCCGAGGCTTGCTCGATCGGCAGCGTCTCCGGGCGGGCGCCGCGCAGCAGCCGGTCGACGTACTCCGCCGCCCGTTGCGCCAGCGCCGGCAGGCTCGGCCCGTAGGAGAGCAGGCCGCCGCTCTCCGGCCCGGCGCGCGTGGCGAACACTGCAGGCAGCCGGCGCGCCGTGGCGGCGGTGGCGACCTGGGACACGTCGATGCTGCCCTGCTGCGCGTCTTCCAGCAGCAGCAGCGCGTCGAGCGGATCGCTGCTCACCTGCGCCACGTCGAGGTCTGACAGCACGGACGTCAGGCCATCCCAGCGGACCTGGATGAAGGTCAGCCGCAGGCCGAGCGTTGCCGCCGTGTCTTGCAGTGCGGCGTTGCTCTGGCCGCGCACCGGGTCGTTCGGATCCCAGAGCACCGCGACATGCCGGGCGGTCGGCAAAGCCTCGTGCAATAGCTCGATCCGCTTGGCGTCCAGCTGCGGCGTCAGCGTGGCGAGGCCGGTCGTGTTGCCGCCGGGCCGCGCCAGCGATTGGGCGAAGCCCAACCCCACGGGGTCCGCGCTGGCCACCGTCACGATCGGGATGCTGTTGGTTGCGGCACGCGCATTGCTTGCGTAGGCATCCGACGGCGCCACGATCACGCGCGCCCGCTGGCGGCCGGTGACGTCGCTCAGGAAACGGGCGAGCGCGGGATCGGGGTAGTTCCACGGAACCTGGTCCGCACGCGCGAGCGCCTGCGGTGAGGTGCCGCTGAAGAGCAGGCGCATGCTCTTGCCATCAGCCCAGCCCAGCGCGGCCAGGCGCTGCACAAACGGCGCGGCCAGCGGCTCGTCGGCGCTGCCCAGGTAGGCGATGCGCGGCAGGTGCGGCGGCTCGCCGGCGAAGACGGTGCGCTGCAACTCATGCACCAGCAACGGCGCACCAGCCCCGACCGCGCCCACCACCGCCAGCCCGCCCAAGACCCGCCGTCGCCCGAACCGCCTCGCCATCGCCGCGCTCCGATCCGCCGCGCCGTGCCCGCGGCCAGTCTGCCGCGCCCGCCCACCCTTCGCCCCCCGTCAGGCGGAGAGGATCGGCCCCGCCGGGCGGCCGGTTGCCCGCTCGTCCGCGCGCTCACCGAGCAGCCCCAGCTCGACGGCGCGCACCGCGGCCTGCGTGCGGTCGGCGACGCCGAGCTTGGCGATGATGTTCTCGACGTGGAACTTGATCGTCGCCACGCTCACCACCAGCTCCGCCGCGATCGCGCCGTTGGTCTGGCCCCGCGCCAGCAAGCGCAGCACGTCCAGCTCGCGCGGCGTCAGCTTCTCCACGATCGCGGCCACCGGCGCACGGGATTCGCCGCGGCGCCCGGCATCCGCGCTCAGCCGCTCCACCAGCTCGTGCAACTGCCGGTTGCGCCGCGCCAATTCCTGGTACAACTCGAGGATCTGCGCCCGCGCCGCCTCAAGCTCGTGTGTACGTTCTTCAACCCGCTCGGTCAGCGTGCGGTTCCAGCCGGCCAGCTCTTCGGCCTGGCGCTGGATCGTGTCGTGGTAGCGCTTGATGCGCAGCAGCGAGCGCACCCGCGCCAGGAGCTCGTCCTGGTCGAGCGGCTTGGCGATGAAGTCGTCGGCGCCGGCCTCGATCGCCTTCGCCTTCGCCGGCGCGCCGCTGGCCGTGATCACCACGATCGGCAGCAGGCGCGTCGCCTCGCTGCCGCGCAACTGCCGGCAGACCTCGTAGCCGTCGATGCCGGGCATCACCGCGTCGAGCAGGACGAGATCGACCGGCTCGCCGGCCACATGCGCCAGCGCCGCGCCGCCCGACTCCACGGCGATCGTCTCATAGCCGCAGGGCTCGAGGATCGCTTCCAAAAGCCGGTTGTTGGCCGGCACGTCGTCCACGAGCAGGATCACGGGCTGGGCGTTCATGCTCGCATCCTTTTTCTGCCACGCCGGTTACGTGCTCCCGCGGCCCGATCAGACGGGTGCCGCGGCGCCCGCTTGCATGGCGGACTCGGTACCGGACTGCACGATTGGGCCGCTCAGCGGCAGCGTGACCGTAAATGTGCTGCCGGCGCCGGGCGCGCTCTGCAGTCTAATCTCGCCGCCGTGCAGCTCGACGAAGCGCCGCGCCAGCGCCAGGCCGAGGCCCGTGCCCTCGTGCACCGGCGAGCCTTCCACGCGGCGGAACTCCTCGAAGATGCGCTGCTGGTCCTCCGATGCGATGCCGATGCCCGTGTCCTGCACGGCGATCTGAACCGCGCCGTCGCCGATCTCGGCGCGCAGGCGCACGCTGCCGCCCGCGGGCGTGAACTTGACCGCGTTGGCGAGCAGGTTGAGCAGCACCTGCTTCAGCCGCCGCTCGTCGGCCGTGATTGTGCCGACCTCCGGCGCGATGCAGCAGGAGAGCGCAAGGCCGGCGCGCTCCGCCCGTACCTGCACCATCGCCAGCGCCGCCTCGATCGCCTCGGGCAGCGAGCACGGCGCCAGCTCCAGCTCCATGCGCCCGGCCTCGATCCGGGCCAGGTCGAGCACGTCGTTGATCAGCGCCAGCAGGTGCTGGCCGGCCGCCTGGATCTCCTCCACGTAGCGGTCCTGCCGTTCGTTCAACTCGCCGTGGCGGCGGCGGCGCAAGACCTCGGAGAAGCCGAGTACGGCGTTGAGCGGCGTGCGCAGCTCGTGCGACATCGCGGCGAGAAAGGCCGACTTGTGCCGGCTCGCGGCCTCCAGCTCGGCGCGCTGCTGCTCAAGCTGGGCCAGCGCCTCGCGCAGCTCGTGGGTGCGCGCCGCCACCTGGTCCTCCAGCTCAGCGTAGGAGCGACGCAGCCGCTCACCCATGCGGTCGAACTCCTTGCCCAGCGCCTGCAGCTCGTCGCCCGTCTGCAGCGCCACGCGTTCGTCGAGGTTGCCGGCGCCCAGCCGCGCCACGCTCGCCTGCAGGGCGCGGATCGGCGTGACCATGCGCCGCGCCAGCAGCACGCTGGCCGCCACCGCCAGCGCCAGGCCGGCGAGCAGCAGCGCGGCCGTGCGCAGCAGCAGCGCGTTCAGGCTGGCGAACGCCTCGCCCTGCGGCTGCTCGACGAAGACGAACCAGCCCGGCGGATCGACGGCCGCATCGGCGCTCAGCACCTGCTTGCCGTCGAGGTTTCTGGCCACGCTCCAGCGCGGTCCGCCGCCCTGCCGTGCCACCCGCACCTGGGCCAGGCGCGCGAGATCGGTGTCGCGCAGCACGAGGCTCAGATCGGGATGTGCGATCAGCCGGCCGCCGCCGTCCACCACGTAGGCCAGCCCGTGCCGGCCAACCGTGATGCCGGAGACCACGTCCCAGACGAACTTCAGGTTCACGTTCGCCAGGGTCACGCCGCCGCCGGCATCGGCCAGCGCGACCGTCATGTACGGCTCGGAGCCGTCGCGGAAGAAGACGGAACCGAAGTACGGCTGCTCCGGCCGCGCCGCGCGCACCGCCGGGTCCTGCGCCAGGTCTGCGCCGCTGCCGATCACGTCCAGCGCCACGCGCGAGACGAATACCTGCTCGCGGCCGTCGGCGTCGACGTGGCGCACGTCGGTGATCGCGGGGAGCTGGCGCAGCACCTGCAGGTACTGCGCCCGGCGCTCTTCGGCCGCGCCCGCGGCTACCTGCACCGCGGTCTGGTCGGCGGCGAGCAGGGGCGGCGCCACGCTGCTCACAAACTGCGCGATGCGCACCGCGGCCACCTGCGCCTGCCCTTGCTCGATCCGTCCCAGGTCGTCGCGCGCGTTCCGGTAGGCGAAGTAGGCCTGCAGGCCGCCGCTGAGCAGAAGCACGAGCGCCACCAGCGCCACCAGCACGCGCAGATAGCGCCAGAAGAGCCGGCTGCCCCACGGCAGCGCCCGCGGGAGATCCGTGCCCGGCTCGATCATGCCCGTATCCACGCGCACGCCATGCTTCGCTTCCGCAGAGTATACGCTCACGATGCAACGGCCCGCCGACGGCGCTCAAGCGAGCCCGCTGCGCACGGCGAAGGCGGCGGCTGCCGCGCGGTTGGCCACGCCCAGCTTGGCGTAGATGCGCATGACGTGCGTCTCGACGGTGCGGATGCTCAGGACGAGTCGTTCGGCGATCGCCCGGTTGCTCCGGCCGCCGGCGATCAGGTGCAGCACCGCGAGCTCACGGCCGCTAAGGGGCGTTGCCTTCGGCGCGTGCGATGCTGACCGCCCAGCCGGCGGCGCGGTCCACGGTGGCTCATGTAGGCGGCCAGACCAACGCTGCCGTCGCGTTGAGCGGCAGCGCATCCGGCGCGCCCCGAGGACGTGGGAGTTGCTCGGCCCAGCAGTGGAACGGGTGCTCATCTGCTGCCCTCCTTCACTGGCTACCGCGAGGGCTACCGCGGGCTACCGCGAGCGCAGGTCGATGACGCGCAGCGCGCCGCCGTCGGCCTCGAGTTGAAGCTGCTTAATCAACGATCGGGCCTCGGCCATTTCGTCCGGCGTGCCGTCCGCGACGGCGATCGCGTGCGGGTCCGTCAGCGTGGCCTGGACGGAGTCGGCCTCGGCCTGCGAGCCGGCCAGGTAGACCGTGTACGTCGTCGGTGAGGCCGCGACGGGGTTGGAGGCGGCAGCGACGGCGCTGGCAGCGCCGGCAGACAGGGGCGTCGCCAGCACGGCGTTATGCCCGCTCGCGGGAAGGGCGATCGAGCTGCTGCGCTGAGCAACCGTCGGGTTGTGCCGGCCCACCTCCCAGCCGACGGCGCCGGCCGCGAGTCCGGCCGCCAGGATCAGGGATGCCGTCAGTGCGCGGGTTGTGCGGCGGTGCTGTCGGGCGTACGACGCGGCGGTTCCCATGCTCTGCTCGTTCATTGCGGCGCCTCCAGAATCGGTGCGGGGCGATCTCGCTCCGCCTGGAATCAGTCTGCCGCGGGGCCACGGCGCCGCCGCCCGCCGCGAGCGGAGGATCCTCCCCGCCGGCTGACCGGTTTCCGGCGATCTTCCGCGGCCGTTTCAGGCGTGGATGCGCGCCGTCCCAAGCGTGAGCACGGCCGCGAGACAACGCGGAGGCGGGTACGGAGATCTGAGTCAGCGCGCGGGCGGTGTCACGAAGACCACCGAGCCGCCGGCGTCCGGCGTGTTGAGCACGGCCGGCGTGGGGGTAGCAGCGGGCGTGGCAGGCGTGGAGTTGGGTGTGGACGCGGGCGCTATCGAGGGTGTTCTGCCGCGAGTCGGCGTAGCGGCGGGCGGCGAGGTGGGCGCTGGTGTGGCCGTTGCGGCGGGCGACGTCGCCGGAATGAGAGTGGTCGTCGCGGCCGTGGGCGATGCCGTAGCAGCGGCCGGTGTGGCCGCACAGTCACCCAGCAGCAGCGCAGCGGCAAGCGCGCTGCCGGGCTGCATCGCGATCGGCAGCGGCGTGGGCTGGAAGTCGGGCACGGAGACGCCGAGCGGCGGCGGCGCGACCGAGCAGCCCGCCGTGTCGCCGCCGCCTGGGTAGCGCACATCAAGGGCCGAGGCGCGCAGGGCAACCGCCGTGCCGGGCTGGCCGCAGCGTTCCGGCAGCGTCAGCACCACGCTTGTGCCGGCGAGCGCCGTGCTGCGGGCGCAGGCCGCGCCGCCCACGTAGGCAGTGACGGTCGGCCGCTCGAGCGGGGCGCCGGGCGTGTCCATCTGCAACAGGCCGAGCGTGAGCGTGGTGTCCGTGCTCGGCGCGGCCGTGGCCGCGGCGCCCGGCGCAGGGCAGTCGGGCAGGGCGGCGAGGATCAGCGTGACGAAACGCGGGCCGGCGGCAAGCATCACCGCCTGGTAGGCAGGCGCCGGCTGGCCGGCCGGGTCGAACTGCAGCTCGAACGGGCAGGCCGGCGTTGGATCGCTCGCCGCCGCGGCGCGGCTGTCCAGCCCGCCCGCCTCGAAGCTGAGCAGGTCTCCGGTCTGGGCACAGGATTCCGGCAACGCCAGTTCCACGAGAATGGAACCGGTACCGGTCGCGTCCGCACACTCCTGACCGTTGGCGAAGACACGCACCGTGGGCGAAACCAGCGCGTCGGGGCGGTCGGCCGCGCGCACGGTGAAGGTCAGCAGCATGGCGCCGCGGGCGGCTTGCGCCGCGGGTGGGGGCGAAACCAGCAGCGGCCCCGGCGGCGCTGCGGCGACGCTCTGCACAACGGGAATGGAGATCGGTGGCGAGTTGATCGCCGGCGCGGCGTTCACGACCACGGGCGGCGGCACACCGACCGGCGGCGTGGGAATGCCGCTCGGCGGCGGATTGAGCACCGGCGGCGTGGCGACGCCGGCTGAAACGCTCGACGGCGGCTGCGCCGCACCGGCCGGAATACCTGGCGGAGGCGTAGCCTGTCCGGGCGCCAGCGCCGCCGGCAGGCCGGGCACCGTGGGCGGAGTTGGAAACGACGGCGCGGGCGGCGGGCCGGCGCCGCCGGCGATCGCACCGGGAAAGCCAGCGACCAGCGCGACCGCGGATGCGGCTGCAGTGTCCGGTTCCGGCGTAGCGGTTGCGGCCGGCACCGGCGGGGTGGGGCTGAAGATACCGCCGACGGCGGTTGTCTGCAACGCGGTCCGGCTCGCACTGCCGCCCGAGCGGGCGCGGACGGCGGCGGCCACGATGGCAATCACGGCGACCAGCGTCAGCAACGCGGCGACGATCGGCAGATACGGGGCCCGGCCGGCGCCCCGGCGCGCGGGAGGGGCGGCAAACGTTCGCCCGAACCAGCGCCGGGGATCGAAGGGCATGGCCACTCCTTGCTTGCAATATGCACTGAGGGGCAGAGAACGTTCCCGCCGCTCGCCCACCGGATCGTAGGCCGCGACAGCGAGGCGGGCAAGACGCGCCAGATGACAGGAGCAGGGGACGCGGCGCCGCGACGCGCCTCGGACCGCGGCGCAGTGTCCGCTGTTATCCCGTTACAAGACCTTGACGAACAGGCCGGCTCCGTCTAGCATCG
This sequence comes from Dehalococcoidia bacterium, assembly GCA_035310145.1. Lineage (NCBI taxonomy): Bacteria > Bacillati > Chloroflexota > Dehalococcoidia > Dehalococcoidia bacterium. The sequence goes on along the minus strand of DATGEL010000121.1, from coordinate 466 downwards.
GAGGACCGGGCAGCGCCCGGGAGCGCCGAAGTAGCTCAGTTGGTAGAGCAGCTCATTCGTAATGAGCGGGTCGGGGGTTCGAGTCCCTTCTTCGGCTCCGCATTGCAGGCGTGGAACCCGGCGATTTGGCCGGGCTTTCGCTTGTCAGCCTCACTCCGTACCCCCACGCATACCCCCACGGGTGCAGCAACGGTTGCTGCACCACTGCTTTGTGACCGCACCGTGGGTGGGGGTATGCCGTACCACCGGAATCGGCAGTGCTAGACGCCACCCAGCGCCCGCTGCAACCCGTCGGCGGCGTCCTGCATCAGTGCCGGCGCGACGTGGCTGTAGGTGTTCGCGGTCAAGGCGATCTGCGCGTGGCCGAGCTGTTCCATCACCACCCGCATCGGCGTGCCCTGCGCCAGCAGCAGCGAGGCGCAGCCGTGCCGCAGATCGTGCCAGCGGATGCGGTCGAGTCCGGCCG
>DATGEL010000120.1 GCA_035310145.1 Dehalococcoidia bacterium | reverse complement strand
TCCGAGGCATAGTCTTTGCGGTGCTCGACCACCATGCGCACCGCCCGTTCGCGTAACTCGGCAGGGTACCTGGTCACCTTTGCCATTGCTCCGTCCTCTCAAAGTCCGGAGCCTCCAGGATACCCGGGGCGGTTCACTGCGAGGTTTTCGTCAGGCGAGTGCCGGGTGGCGACTCAGACGACTCCACGTCGCACCGCCTCGGCACACAGTTGGCCGATCGTCTGCACCCCAAAGCGCTCTTGCAGCCGTTGACTGATCCGCTGCACGCTGCGGGCGCTAATCTTCGTCCCCTCAGCGGTGAGTGCCATCGCAATCACCTTGGCGCTCTGACCCATCACGAGGCCACGCAGCACCTGCCGTTCCACGGTGTCGAGTTCCGGCGCAGGGATCTGTGGGCCCAGTAGCCGCGTCGCCACAAACTCCGTGCGCAGCGCTTCCACGATCGGCACGCCAAGCACCACGATCGCTCCGGCCGCCGCCTGCGCCAATTGGTCGCCTAGATCGGCCGGCGGCGTGGGTAGCTTCGGCAGAAACCCGCGGACCCCAAGCAGCAGCACCTCGCCGAGGGCCGCTGCCTCCCAGGCCGTGGTGTAGACCACCACGTGGGCTTGTGGCGCTTGCTGGGGCAGGAGCCGCAGGTAGCGCAGATCCAGCCGTCCGTCAGTTATCGGGTCAACGATGACCAGATCAGGCCACAACGTGCTCAGCGGAAAGCCGAACCGCAGGCCGGCGTCGCCGACCAGCGTGAAGCGGCCGTCGCGGTCCAAGGCCACGCTCAGCCGCTCGCGGTGGACGGGATCCTCATCGAGGATGAGCGTCCGGAACGGGGTGCGGCTTGGTGCAGACACCGGTGCGGCACCTCTCCCGTCCAATAGGGCATCCCCGCGTGGCCCACTCACTCGATAAACGCTGGGCCGAACCGAATTCATCCAGCGTGAGGCGGATCTGACTGATGCAACGGACTCGCCGGTGGCGCTGGACGCGGGGGACATGGTCGAGCTGGGCATCGGGGTGCTGTGGACGGGCGGCGAGTGGATAGACGAGCGAGCCTCACGGACCGGCTCGTCCCGCCCCTACTAGATCGTAGAGACGAACAGGAGCTACTAACGGCATTGCATATATGCTATAATATGCATGCATTCCAATGGAGCACGAACCCGGCCCGGAGCAGATTCACCTGACCGGCATTCACATCAACCTGCAGGCGCAGGCGATCGTGTTTGAGGACCACCACGGCACGGTCGGGCGGCTGGTCTTCGGCGGCGAGACGGTACTCTACGAAGGTCGCCCGCTGCTGCTCCTACCAAGCGGCGACCCGGCCAACCCCACGGAACGACCGGCGCCGCCAGGTCCGGATCGGCCACTCCCGCCCACTCCCGCCGAACCGATGATTCATAACCCATCGCCGCAGCCGCCACGCACGGCGTTTTGAGACACCTCCAGAAGTGCTCGCAAACGGAGGTTTCTGAGAGCCTCCGCGACTCGCGTTGAACGGCGGTCTGCGGCTGTGTGTCTTGCTGCACTGTCAGCGCAGGATGGCGTTGCTGCGCAGGTCGACCGGGTAGAAGCGGCCGGCGAGCAGCTCGCGGATCAGGCCGCGATCCTCGACCAGCATCCCCCGGCGACACGAGGCAACGATCTCAGAACTCAACCCTGGACGCGTTCCGCTGAGACGATGTTTGTGATACGGGTGGCGACTTGGCGGCCACACCGGCTTGGCCGCCAGCACACGATGGCCTCACCTCCCTGTCTCAGATGGCCCTTTCTGAGACGAACACGCGATCGTGCAGCGCGAACGTGCGGCATCCACTATGCAAGTCCACTGCGGTGCGAGCACTGCCGCTTCCCTCCACCCGGCGACGGCCGGGTAGTGCGGCGAGAGGGCCGGCGCTAGTGGAAAGCAGGGTAGCCTCTGGGCAGCGGTCCGGCGCGTGAGCCAGCAACTGCGCGCACCGTTCATACGGCGCCCCAACCGGCCAGGAGCGCGGCCAGCGCGTCGCGCCAGATCCGCTCAGCGTCGTCTTCTGGGAAGGCGCAGCGGAGTTCGAGCGCGGCCAATCCCTCGCAAAGCGCGTGAAACTCGTACAGCGCGTCGGTCAGCGGACGTGCCCCGAGTCTGCCTGCCGCAGCCAGCCGCGCCAACCGGCTCCGTAGGCCATCCAGCGCATGGTCGGCTGCGCCGCGGAACCCCTCCGCGAGATCCGCCTGGACTTCCACACGCTGCACCGCTAGCCGGAACAGCGCCGGATGCTGGAGCACGAAGCGACGAAAGACACTCACGCCCGCCTCCACCAGATCAGCAGCCGGATCGTCTGTCTGCGGTAACCCATCGATCGCGGCTCGGAGCAGGTCGAAGGCTCGGGCGCCAAGCGCGATCACGAGTCCATCCTTCGAGCCGAACACGCTGTAGACAGCGCGGGTCGTGGTGCCGACTGCGCCTGCCACACGCCGCACCGACAGCGCCTCGATCCCGTTCGCAACCACAAGGCGCTCGGCAGCATCGAGGAGGGCGAGAGCCGTGCAATCGTCGTGTTCCTTGGGCCGCCCCACTGCTTGACATCCTATCGCGACGCTGTTACGTTACAACGTACCATAACTACCATGCCGCACAAAGAACGAGCAAGACATGAGCAGTGTAGCGCAGCAGGCCGACTTCAATGCCCGACCACCGATGCCGATTTCCGAGTACGAAGCGACCGTCAAGCGGGTCAACGTCGGCTACGACCTAATCCTGACGCTCGCGGACTGCTGCTTGCGCGCCCTGGGGCACGCTGACTTGCAGTTGCTGGTTGTCGGCGACGGCCGCGGGGCGGAGATCACCACGTTCTTACCGGCAAACCCGGGCTGGCACCTCACCGGGGTCGACCCGTCGCGCGACATGTTGAGCCTGGCGCAGGCGAAAGCCGCACGGCTCGGCGTGCAGGAGCGCGTGGACCTCGTGCGGCGCACGGTCGACGACCTGCCGCCCGAGCCGCGCTTCGATGCGGCGACCTGCCTGTTCGTGCTGCACTTTCTGTCGGACGCCGACAAGCGGGCGCTGCTGCGTGACATCGCCCGGCGCTTGCGGCCCGGGACGCCACTGCTCCTGGCCAACGGCGTCCGGCCCGAGGACGGTGGCCTGCGCGAGGAGTTGTTGGCCACCTGGCAGCAGTACGGCGAAGCGATGGGCATGCCATCCGCGCAGATGGCGGCAACGATCGCCCAGATTATCGCGTTTCCGGCAAGTCCGGCGGCGGACTACGAGCGGGTGCTGCGCGAGGCGGGCTTTGGCCGCAGCACCCGGCTCGTGAGCGTCCTGGGTGGCGGCTTGACCGCCTGGTTGGCGCGCAGTGACGGGTGATGGGCTGGAATCCGGCCTCCATCGCGGCCGAGGGTAGGAGAGCGCGATGACGCACGCTGACCGCCAGATCGTGAACCGGCGCACCGGGCAGACGATGATCTTCCGCCGCACGGCACAGGACACCGCGGGGCAACTGCTCCAGATCGAGTGCTCTCATGAACCGCACGGGCCGCGGGAGATCGAGCACATCCATCCGTACCAGGAGAGCCGCTTTGAGATCCTCGGCGGTCGTCTTGGCTTCCAGATCGCCGGCTCGGAGCGCAGCGCAGGCCCGGGCGACGTGGTGACGATTCCACCAAACACCCCCCACCACTTTTGGAACGCTGGCGCCGAGGTGGCGGACTACCTGCAGGAGTTTCGCCCCGCACTCTGCAGTGAGCAGTACTTCAGGGCGCTCTTCAGCCTGGCGCGCGCCGGGAAACTCGACCAGCGGGGTATGCCCTCTCCCCTGGCGCTCGCGGTGCTGGTGCCTGCCTTCGGTGACACCATTCGCCCGTGTAGCCCGCCCTGGCCGCTGCTGCGCGGCCTCGCCTGGTTGCTCGGTCCGCTCGCGCGGCTGCGCGGTTATCGCCGCGAGTCCCCGGACGGCGCCGCAGCGCCCTCACCCCGGCAGCCCGCGGCGTCCACTGGACCGTCCCTACACGACTGATGGCCTCAGCTACGGCCGCTCTCAGGTGCGGCTCGCTGGCGGGGTCTCCAGATGAGCATGTTGCTGCACGGAGGACAGCACGATGACGGCCGAGCAGATCCACACCTACTGCGCGATGTGCGTCTCCCGCTGTGGCGTGTTGGCCACCGTGCTGGACGGGGTGCTGACCAGGGTCACCGCCGATCCGAACCACCCCAACGGCGGCATCTGCGTCAAGGGCACAGCGGCACCCGAACTCATCTCGTCCCCCGACCGCCTGCGGTACCCGCTGGTGCGGACGCGGCCCAAGGGCGATCCGGACCCCGGCTGGCAACGCCTCACCTGGGATGAGGCGCTCACGCTCGCGGCCACGCGGCTGCTGGAGATCAAGGCCCGCTACGGGCCGGAGGCGGTGGCCGTGTCCGTGGCGACCCCGTCCGGCAGCGCCGCTCACGACTTCAACCGCTGGGCGTGGCGCCTCGCCAGTGCCTTCGGCAGCCCCAACCTGATGGCGACGACGCACATCTGCCAGTGGCACCGCGACTACGGCGCCAGTTACACCTACGGCGTCGGCACCCCACCACCGGACTTCGAGCAGACCCGTTGCCTGCTCCTCTGGGGCTTCAACCCGCAGGTGAGCTGGCCCACGATGGCCATGCGCATCGCCCGCGCCCGTGCCCGTGGCGCCAAGCTCATCGTGATCGACCCCCGCAGGACGGGTCTGGCGGAGAAGGCCGATCTCTGGTTGCGCGTGCGGCCCGGCGCCGACGGCGCCCTCGCCCTCGGCCTGATCCATGTGCTGCTTACGGAAGATCGCTACGATCGCGCCTTCGTGTGCGACTGGACCAACGCGGCCTTCCTCGTCCGCGAGGACAGCGGACAACTCCTCACCGCGCAGGACCTCGCCCCGGACGGGGACGCGCGGCAATGCCTCGTGTGGGACGGCAACGGCGCTCGCCCGGTCCCCGCGCGCGTCGGTGGTGGCTATGAAGCCAAGGGCGTCGTGCCGGCGCTGGGTGGTCGCTACAGCGTTGCTTTGGCGCACGGGCAGACCGTCGCCTGTCGGCCCGTACTACAATTGCTGGCCGAACTCGCCGCGCAGTATGTTCCGGAGCGGGCCGAGGCGCTGACCTGGGTGCCGGCCGACGCGGTGCGGCGCGCCGCACGGTTGTTCGCCAGCGAAACCCCGTCGTGCTATTACACCTGGGCCGGGCTCGAACAGCGCGTCGACGCGATGCAAACGAACCGGGCCGTCGCGTTGTTCTACGCGCTCACCGGGCAGTTCGATCGGCGCGGCAGCAACATGCTGTTCGCCAGCACGCCGACCAACCCCATCGTCTCACCCGCGCTGCTCTCGCCTAAACAGGCGGCACGGCGGTTAGGGTTCGCCGAGCGCCCGCTCGGTCTGGCGCGTCTGCCCGGGGTGGTTCGCGCCGCCGACGTGTACCGCGCCATACAGACCGGGCAGCCCTATCCGGTGAAGGGCCTGCTCGCCTTCGGGAGCGATCCGCTGGTCGCGCACGCCGATCCTCTGGTCGGCAAGCAGGCGCTGGACGCGCTCGACTTTTACGTGCACGTGGATTTGTTCGCCAACCCCAGCGCCGCCTGCGCCGACCTGCTGCTGCCCGCCGCCAGTTGCTGGGAGAGTGAGGCGGTGCTGCCTGGGGCACCGCCTCACGCCCTCGCCGAGCACACGGGAACCTGGGCGCAGTACCGGCCGGCCGTGGTCAAGCCGGTTGGCGAGGCGCGCCCGGACCTTGCGATCATCTTCGAGCTGGCGCAGCGGCTGGGGCTGGGCGAACCGTTCTTCGGTGGTGACATCGAGGCGGCACTGAACCACCATCTCGCGCCGTCGGGGCTCACGCTCCAGCAGTTGCGGGAGCATCCCATGGGCATGCGCGTGCCCGGCGAAACGCGTGAGCGCAAGTATGCCGAGATCGACTCCCAGACGGGAGAGCCCCGCGGCTTCGAAACCCCCACACGCGTGCTGGAGATCTATGCGACGCGCTTCGCCGAGGCCGGCTACCCGCCCCTCCCCGTGGTCGCGGAGCCGGAGGCAGTCACCGGACAGCCGGACCTGGAGGAGTGGTATCCACTGGTCCTCATCTTCTTCCGAGTAGTGCAGTTCTGCGACGATGGGCACCGCAACCTGCCGCGCCTGCGCCGCCAGGTGCGCGAGCCCTACCTGGCGATCCACCCGGCCACCGCCGCTGGACTGGGCATCGCCGACACCGACGGGGTGATCGTGGAGACGCCACACGGCGCGGTCACGCTGTGGGCGAAGCTGGATGCGGCGCTTGACCCCCGCGTGGTAGCCACGCAGTACGGGTGGTGGCAGGCGTGCCAGGCGCTTGGTGCGCCGGCCTACGACCCCTTCTGCCTGGACGGGGCGAACGCGAACCTCCTTATCCCCGCCGATCCAAGCGATCCGATCAGCGGCTCGGTCGCGCACCGTACGCAGCGCTGCCGCGTACGCAGGGCCTGAGCGACGGCGGATGTGCCATGGAAAGCGCTATGGCGAACGCGGACGGCTACGCGTGTAGTGCCCTGTGCATCACAGCACAGGCAAATATCTACTATGACATGCATACATTCCTATGGAGCGCGAACCCTGTCGTGATCCGACTCAGCCGACCGGCATGCGTCTCACGCTGGAGAAGCAGACCATTGAATTCCAAGGCCGCGACGGCACGGCCGGAGGCTTGGGCTTCACCGGCGATACTGTGCTCTACCAGGGCCGGGCGCCAGCACCTCGCACACCCGTGTGGGTCCGGCACCGCGCTCAGCGCAGGATGGCGTTGCTGCGCAGGTCGACGGGGTAGAAGCGGCCGGCGAGCAGCTCGCGGATCAGGTCGCGCTCGTCTTCGATGCGGCGCTCGAAGTACGTGGCGCACTTGCCGATGTCCTGGATCGAGTGCGAGTCGGTGCCCGCCGTGCCGGGCATGCCCATCAGGTCGCAGAGGCGGCGGCTGAAGGCGTTCTCCTTTTCGGTGCCGCGCCCGTTCAGCTCCTCCAGCCCGCAGCAGAACTCGTACGACGGGTTCTGGCTGGCGCGCAGCAGCGCCTTCTGGTACTCCTCTTCGTCCTTCACGTACCAGGGCATCTGGCGGCGGTACGGGTGCGCGGCCACCATGCAGCCGTCGCTCTTCTCCACGTGACCGGCCAGCTCGTTGCTGCGGTGCATGCCGAAGACGTACTTGTCGATGCCGAAAGTGAGGATGTGGCCGTCGTCGGTGCCGATCTCGACGCCGGCCAGCACGAGGAAATCGTGCTTTTCCTGGATCTCCTTGAGCGACTTCGCGTCCCAGAGGGTGTCGTGTTCGGTGAAGCAGATGCCGTCCAGCCCCGCCTTCTTCGCCCGGACGATCAGGTCGTCCGGGTTGAGCACGCTGTCGTGCGAGCGGGGCCAGGTGTGGTTGTGCAGGTCGATCAGCACGCGATGGCGCCTCCCATCGGAACGTCTTGTTGTGATTCTGTTGCATCTCTGGCAATGGTAGCAGGCGCAGCCGCGGCTCGCATGCACTGCGCGGCCGCGGTATCTCCCTGCCTGCCCCTATGCTATAGTGGCGTCGCGGTACGCGACAGAATTCACAAGCGGCAAGACGCCGCGGGGGAAGCATGGCGTGCTCGGCAACTGGGGCCACCTCGGCTTTCTGATCCTCGTCGGCATCGCGCTGCCGGGCACCGCGCTGGTCGTCTCGGTGGTGCTCGGCCTGTTCAAAATCCGGCCCAAACTGCCCAACTCGGTGAAACAGGCGACCTACGAGTGCGGCGTGGAGACCGAGGGCCCGAGCCACGTGCAGTTCCACGTGGGCTACTACGTCTTCGCCCTGCTCTTCGTCGTCTTCGACATCGAGTCGATCTTTCTCTACCCCTGGGCCGTGGCCTACCGACACGAGGCGATCTACGGCCTGGTCGAAGCGGTGATCTTCATAGGCGTCCTCGCTCTGGGCCTCGCCTATGCCTGGAAGAAGCAGGCGCTGGTCTGGCGCTAGACGCGGCATCGGCTCATTACACCAAACACCAAACACCAAACACCAAACACCAAGCAGCAAGGATGTGAGCCTGTCATGACCATCGAGCTGACAGGAGAGCGGGTGGCCGCCCGCCTCGGCGAGCTTCTGCCTGAAACGCGGGTCGAGGCGATCGGCCATTCGGTGTACGTGGCCGCCGAGTCGCTGCTCGCGGTTTGCACGGCGCTGCGCGACGATGCCGACCTGCGCATGCAGCACCTGACCAGCATGACCGCCGTGGACTACATCACCCACTTCGAGACCGTCTATCACCTGCAATCGCTGGCGAAGAACCACCTGGCCGTGCTCAAGTGCCGCATCGACGAGCGCGATGAGCCGGAGATCCCCTCCGTCGTCTCGGTCTGGTACGGGGCGCAGCTGCAGGAGCGCGAGGTCTACGACCTCTTCGGTATTCGCTTCACGGGCCACCCGGACCTGCGCCGCATCTTCTTGTGGGAGGGCTTCGCCGGCTGGCCGCTGCGCAAAGATTTCCTGCAGATCTCGGCCGGTGCCCAGCACCCCGGCCTGCCGCACTTCCCCAAGCAGGAGCAGGGCTTCGGGGTGCTCAGCGGCCCCAACTGGACCGCGCCCGAACCGCCCCGCCAGTCCTAAACCGCTTCCCCAGCTTCCCCCTCTCCATCGAAATGGAGAGGGGGCCAGGGGGTGAGGCCACGCCATGACCATTCAGACCGAACCGTTCATCGTCAACATCGGACCGCAGCACCCCAGCACGCACGGCGTCTTCCGCATGCGCGTGGTGCTCGACGGCGAGAAGATCATCGACGCCGACATGGTCGTCGGCTACCTGCACCGCAGCCTGGAGAAGCTGGCCGAAGAGCGGACCTATACGCAGAACATCCCCTTCACCGACCGTATGGACTATCTTTCCGCCATGTCCAACAACCTGGGCTACTGCATGGCGGTGGAGAAGCTGGCCGGCATCCGCGTGCCCGAGCGCGGCCAGTACCTGCGCGTGATTATGGCCGAGCTGCAGCGCATCGCCAACCACTCGATGGCGATCGGCACCTTTATCAACGACTGCGGCGCCTGGCAGACGCCGCTGATGTGGATGTTCGCCGAGCGCGAGAAGATCCTCGACCTGTTCGAGATGACCTGCGGCGCCCGCCTCACCTGCAACTACATGCGCATCGGCGGCGTCGCCTTCGACATCCCTGACGAATTCCTGCCCGCGGTCAACGGCCTGCTCGACGATCTGCCGCGCAAGATCGATGAGTACGAAAAGATGCTGATGGAGAACGAGATCCTGATCGCCAGGGCGCGCGGCGTGGGCACGATCCCGCGCGACCTGGCGATCAATGCCTCGCTCACGGGGCCGATGATCCGCGGCTGCGGCATCCCCTTCGACATCCGCAAGGCCGACCCCTACGCCGTCTACGATCGCTTCGACTTCGCCATCCCCGTGGGTGAGAACGGCGACTCGTACGATCGCTTTCTGGTGCGCATGGCCGAACTGCGCGAGAGCGTGAAGATCCTCAAGCAGGCGGTGCCGGCGCTGCCGGGCGGGCCATATAAGGTCGATGTGCCGCTGTCGGTGCGGCCCCCGGTCGGCGATGCCTACGCGCGCGTCGAATCGCCGAAGGGCGAGCTGGGCTACTACATCGTCAGCGACGGGGGCACGGCGCCCTACCGCTTCCACGTAAGAGCGCCATCCTATATCAATCTCTCAGTGCTGCGTGAGATGGTGATCGGCGCCTCGGTCGCGGATTCGATCGTCGCGCTGGGCAGCATCGACATCGTGATCGGCGAGGTCGATCGGTGACGGCCCTTTGCGGCTACGTGCTTTCCGAGTGGTACGACCTGCGCGATCTGGGCAACCCGGTGCAGGCGCTGCTCGACTGGATCAACGGCTGGGGCGACGGCTCGACCTTTCACTGGCTCGCCTACGTCGTCGCCGGCCTGATCGGCGCGGCGGCGATCGGGCTGTTTCTCGGCATCGCCATGCTCTCGCTGATCTGGATCGAGCGCAAAGCCGTCTCCCGCATCCAGATCCGCTACGGCCCCAACCGCACCGGACCGTTCGGTCTGCTGCAGCCGGTGGCCGACGCGCTCAAGCTGATGCAGAAAGAGGCGTTGACGCCGCTCGCGGGCGATAAGTACGTCTTCTGGCTCGCGCCGGTCGTGATCTTCATCCCTACCTTACTCGTCTTCGGCGTGCTGCCCTTCGGGCCGAAGATGACGGCGGCGAACATCAACGTCGCCGTGCTCTACATCGTCGCGGTCGGCTCGGCCACGCCGCTCGTGATCTTCATGGCCGGCTGGTCGTCCAACAACAAGTATTCGCTGCTGGGCGCGATGCGCGGCATCGCCATGGCGATCAGCTACGAGATCCCGATGGTGCTCTCGCTGCTCGGCGTGGTGCTGTTCACCGGGCACATGGACCTGAACGGCATCGTGCAGTGGCAGCAGAAGTACCACGTCTGGCTGATCGTGTTGCAGCCGCTGGCGGCGCTCACCTACTTCATCTCCGCCAGCGCCGAGCTGAATCGCACGCCGACGGATATCGCCGAAGCCGAGTCCGAGATCGTGGCCGGCTATCACACCGAGTACTCGGGCATGAAGTTCGGCCTGTTCTACGCCGTAGAGCTGGGCAACGCGCTGGCCGTTTCCGGCATCTGGGCGACGCTCTTCTTCGGCGGCTGGTGGCTGTTCGGCCTTGACCGCTGGATTCCCGCCTGGCTGATCTTCCTGGGCAAGATGTACATCCTCTACGGGGCGCTGATCCTGACGCGCGGCACGCTGCCGCGCCTGCGCATCGACCAGTTGCTCGACTTCGCCTGGAAGTTCCTGCTGCCGCTGGCGCTGGTCAACGTGCTGGTCGTCGCGGCGGAAGTGACGATCTGGCAGGAGAACGGCATTTCGGCCGGTTGGGTGCTGCCGATCGCGGCAGTGATCAACATCGTGCTCAGCGGTGTGCTGATCGTCGGCTACACCCAGACGTTCGGCTTCGCCCGGCGGCAGCGGCCACGACGGGCGCGGCTCGTGACAGACACGCTGGCGGCGATGCCGCAGTAGATCGATTTGCGCTTCGGTCAGGCTTCGGAGGAGAGGCGGATTGAGCGGCTTCGGCCCGGTGTCGGCGTTCTACGTGCTGGCGGTGCTGTCGATCGGCTCGGCGCTGGCGGTGATGGCGGCGCGCTCGATCATCCACGCGGTGCTCTTCCTGGTGCTGTTCTTTGTCTCACTGGCGGCGATGTTCGTGCTGCTCTCTGCCGATTTCGTCGCCGTGGCGCAGCTTCTGGTCTACGCCGGCGCCATCGGCGTGCTGGTCGTGTTTGCGATTTTGCTCACGCCCTCGCGCGATCGGCGCGGCATGGAGACGAAGTTTGTCGGGCCGGGATTGCTGGCCGGCGCCGTGGTGGCCGGCACGGTGGTCTTCATCGCCTTCAACACCAACTGGGATACCGCCTCGAACGACTTTCCTTCGACGGTCGACGCCATCGGCCAGGCGCTGCTCAACCGCTGGGCGCTGCCCTTCGAGATCGCTTCGGTGCTGCTGATCGCGGCGATGATCGGCGCAATCGTGGTGGTCGGCGGTCGCGGCGTTGATCTCGACACCCACGCGGCGGGGCCGGCCACGCGGTTAGTGCGGAGGGAGCGTTAGATGGTCTCTCTCGAGCACTTCCTCGTGGTCGGCGCGGTGCTGTTCGGCATCGGCCTCTGGATCGCGCTCTCCAAGCGCAACGCCGTGCTGATCCTAATGGGCATCGAGATCATGCTCAACGCGGTGAACCTGACGTTGCTGGCGTTTTCGCGCTTCGTCAAGTCGCCGACGCCGATCGCCGGTCATATCTTCGTGATCTTCGTCATCACCGTCGCGGCGGCCGAAGCCTCCGTGGCGCTGGCGATGGTCGTTTCGGTCTACCGCAACCGCGGCACGATCGACGTCGACCAGATCGATTTGTTGAGGTTCTAGGTGACGTTCAGTTGACAGGTGACCGGTGACAGGTGACAGGGGGTTCTGGAGCGTTCCATGAAACTCTGCAGTTCTCAGGCGCTGCTGTCACCTGTAACCAGTTACCTGTAACCTGAGGCGAAGCGTGTGGACTGAACTGTTCCGGGTGAAGAATCGCTACATGGCCGAGGTGTGGCGCGAGCTGTTCAACGCCGAGGGCGTGGCGACACACGCCGTCGTGCTGGGCGATCCGAAGACCGCGGGCGACCTGACGCCGCACGCGATCTACGTGCCCGACAGCAAGACCCACGTCGCCCTGGAGATCATGCGCAAGATCTAGCCTCACGTGCCACGCGCCAAGATCCCCCCTTCTCCCAGGATTGGGAGAAGGGGCCGGGGGATGAGGGCCGAGAGCAAGCATGAATTCGTTTCCGGAAGGCTTCGCCTGGGCGATCTTCCTGCTGCCCGTGGCCTCCAGTGTGCTGATCACGCTGGCACTGCTCACGGGCGCGCTGCCGCGCCGCCAGCTTCGCCTCGCCGGCTACCTGACCATCCTCTGCATCTTCGTCGCCTTCCTGCTCTCGCTCTGGGCGCTGAAAGCCGTCGATCATAACGCCGGCCACCCGCTCAGCTACACCTCGCACCAGTGGCTGCAGTTCCCCGGCTTCACCTTTACGCTCGGCCTGCGCGTCGATGGATTGACGGCGGTGATGCTGGTTGTTGTCACCAGCGTCTCGCTGCTGGTGCAGTATTACTCGCAGGGCTACATGGAGGGCGACCCCGGTTACGGCCGCTACTACGCCTACATGTCGCTGTTCACCGCCTCGATGCTCGGCCTGGTGCTGTCGGATAGCATCCTTTTCCTCTTCGTGAACTGGGAACTGGTCGGCCTCTGCTCCTTCCTCCTGATCGGCTTCTGGTTCCACAAGCCGAGCGCCGCAGCCGCCGCCAAGAAGGCGTTCATCACCACGCGTGTAGGCGACGTCGGCTTCATGATCGCGATCCTCATCATCTGGACGCACACGGGCACCTTCGACATTGCCAGGATTCACCAGGCCGCGGTGGCCGGCACGATCGGTTCGACCACGCTGACCCTGTTCGCGCTGGGCGTGTTCGCCGGCGCGGCGGGCAAGTCGGCGCAGGTGCCGCTGCACATCTGGCTGCCGGACGCGATGGAAGGCCCAACCCCGGTTTCGGCGCTGATCCACGCGGCGACGATGGTCGCCGCCGGTGTGTATCTCGTCGCCCGCTTCTTCCCCGTCTTCGCGGCCTCGAGCGGCGCCCTGCATACGGTCGCCTGGATCGGCGCGATCACGGCGATCGTTGCGGCGACGATGGGCGTGGTGAACCCGGACATCAAGCGCGTGCTCGCCTACTCCACGATCTCGCAGCTCGGCTACATGATGCTGGGCCTCGGCTCCGGCGCCTACGTGGCGGCGATCTTTCACCTGATGAACCACGCCTTCTTCAAGGCGCTGCTCTTCCTCGGCTCCGGCAGCGTCAACCGCGCGACGAACACCTTCGACATGCGCCTGATGGGCGGCCTGCGGCGGGCGATGCCGATCACCTTCTGGACCTTCGTGATCGCCTCGCTCAGCCTGGCCGGTGTGCCGCCCTTCTCCGGCTTCTACAGCAAGGACGACATCCTGCACGCGGCCTGGAACGACAACAAGATCCTGTTCGTGCTCGGCTTCCTCGTCGTCTTCCTCACCGCGTTCTACATGGCGCGCGTGATCTTCCTGACCTTCTTCGGCGAGTTCCGCGGCGGCGCGCCGCATCACGACCACTGGACCGAGGGCTGGACGACGATTCCGGTCTCCGCCTCGGAGGATCAGAACGTGCACGACTCCGCCGCCGTGTCCGAGGTGCTGCAAGCCGAGGAGGAACATGAGCGCGAGGGCGATGTCCACCGCGACCACGCGGTGCATCCGCACGAGTCGCCCTGGGTGATGCTGCTGCCGCTCGTGGTTCTCGCGGTTCCGGCGGTGATCAGCTGGCTGGTGAACTACCACACGCACTGGTTCGGCGACCTGATCAAGAACGCGCTGCCGGCCGGCACGCCAGAGCGCACCGATGAGGTCGTGAACTGGGGGCTGGCGATCGCCTCGATCGCGATGGCGCTGGCCGGTATCTTCGTCGGCTACGTGATCTACCAGGCACGGCGCGGCCTTGATGTGACGATGGGCCGGCTGCTGCGGCCGCTGTATGTGCTGTTCAGCAATAAGTGGTACGCCGACGTGATCGGCGAGGACCTGATCGCGCGCGGCCTCGTCTACCGCGGCCTCGCCTACGCGAGCGATCTGATCGACACCTACGTAATCGACGGCATCGCCAACGGCTTCGGCCTGGTGACGGAGCGCGGCGGTGCGGTGCTGCGACGCGCGGCCAGCGGCGAGTTCCAGGCGTATGGCTTCATCTTCAGCGCCGGCGTGGCGGTGATCGCCGTCGTGCTGGTGGTGATCGCCCGGACCAGTTAGACATGCTTTCAGAACCGGCGGGCGCCCGCCGGTTCTGAAAGCATGGATTCGCCAAATCCGCGGAGGCAGGGTGCAAACGTGCTGAGCGTGATCCTCTTTCTGCCGCTGACCGGCGCCGTGGTCTGCGCCCTCTGGCCGCGCGAGCAGCAGCAGTACGTGCGCTGGTGGGCGGCGCTCGTCTCGCTGGCAACCTTCGCCGTCTCGATCGCCGCCTTTGCCGCCTTCGACCGCACCCAGGCCGCCGGCTTCCAGTTCGTGGAGCATTTCACCTGGATCGACGCCCGCGACATCGGCGGCGCCTTTACGCTCCAGTACAAGATCGGCATCGACGGCCTCAGCATCCCGATGGTGTTGCTGACCACGGGGCTGACGCTGCTCTCGGTGCTGATCTCCTTCGGCGTGGACCTGCGGCAGAAGGAGTACTTCGCCTGGATGCTCGTGCTGGAGACGGGCGTGCTGGGAGTCTTTCTCTCGCTCGACTTCCTGCTCTTCTTCCTCTTCTGGGAGGTCGAGCTGGTGCCGATGTACCTGCTGATCTCGATCTGGGGCACGGGGCGCAAGGAGTACGCGGCGCTCAAATTCGTGCTGTTCACGGTGGCCGGCTCGTCGCTGATGCTGGTCGGCATCTTCCTGCTGCACTACAGCACGAACACGTTTGACTTCGAGCAGCTCAGCGGCGCCAACATCCAGAACACGATCGTGCCGATCAACATGATCTTCTGGCTGATTCTCGCCGCCTTCTTCGTCAAGCTGCCCGTCTTCCCCCTGCACACCTGGCTGCCGGACGCGCACACGAACGCGCCGACGGCGGTGAGCGTGCTGCTGGCCGGCGTGCTGCTGAAGATGGGCGGCTACGGCATTCTGCGCTGGGGCGTGAGCATCTTCCCGCAGGCGGCGAAGGACTTCGCGCTGGTCTTTGCGATCTTGGCCGCGATCAATATCATCTACGGCGCCTTCGTCGTGCTCCGGCAGCAGGACTTAAAGCGGCTGATCGCGTACTCGTCGGTCAGCCACATGGGCTACGTCTTGCTCGGCGTCTCGGCCCTGAAACAGGTGGGGCTGACCGGCGCCTCGCTGCAGATGTTTACCCACGGCATGATCACCGGCCTGCTCTTCATCATGGTCGGCCTGATCTACGAGCGCACGCACACGCGCGATATCGGCCAGATGTCGGGTCTGATGCGCAACATGCCGTTCATCGGCGTGACGTTCTTCATCGCCGGCTTCGCCTCGCTCGGCCTGCCGGCGATGGCGGGCTTCGTGGCGGAGTTGCTGGTCTTCCTGGGCACGTTCAACAAGTTCGTGCCCATGACGATTCTCGGCGTGGTCGGCGTGCTGCTCAGCGCGGGCTACATCCTCTGGATGCTGCAGCGCGTGCTCTGGGGTCCGCCGATGGAGCGCTGGGAAGGGCTTCGCGACACGCGCAACTGGTGGGAGATCGGCCCTGTCGTCGGACTGATCGTGGCGATCATCTCGGTCGGCGTCTACCCGCTGTGGATCGTGGACGTGGTGCAGAACGGCGTGCAGCCGATCGTGCAGCGGCTGGGGTGAGAGTACAGGTGACTGGTGACAGGTTACAGGTGGCGGGGACGGTCATGAGCGTTCGTCCGAAGCATGTCGTTCGGTCAATTCGGCCGCATCGGTACCCATGGCGAAGGATGGAGTCCTCGCGTGGATGACATCACCCGGTTTTTGCCCGAGCTGATCGTGCTCGCCACGGCGGGCCTGGTCGTGCTCGTCGATCTGCTGCCAGTCGACAAGCGGGTGCTGCCCTGGCTCACGCTGCTCGGCCTCGCCGTTTCGGCGGGCTGGACGGTGGGGCTGATCATCGCCGGCGGCCAGGGCCGCGCTTTCGGCGACATGCTGCGCGTGGACGCGTTCAGCCTCTTCTTCCTCTTCCTCTTCCAGGCCGTCGCCGCCGTGATCGTGCTTTCCGCCATGGACTTCGCCGGCCAGATGCCCGACCGGCAGGGTGAGTTTTACGCGCTGGTGCTGGCCGTGGCCTCCGGCGCGATGCTGCTCTCCGGCGCCAACGACCTGATCATGATCTTCATCTCGCTGGAGTTGACCAGCATCTCGCAGTACGCGCTGGCCGGCTTCATGCGCGACACGCGCTCGAGCGAGGCGGGTCTCAAGTACCTGCTGCTCGGCGCCGTGAGCACCGCGACGCTGCTCTACGGCATGGCGCTGCTCTTCGGCCTCACGGGCACGACGGCGCTGCCGGGTATCGCCACGGCGCTGCACGGCGCCAGCGACAATCTGCGTCCGGCCTACCTGCTGGCGGCTACGCTGCTGGCAGCGGGCTTTGGCTTCAAGATGGCCATCTTTCCCTTCCAGATGTGGGTGCCGGACGTATACGAGGGCGCGCCGACGCCGGTTTCGGCATATCTGTCGGTTGCCTCAAAGGCGGCGGCGTTCGCGATCGTGCTGCGCATCTTCTTCGAAGCGCTGGGCGACACGCGCATCTCGTCCGAGTGGGCCAACCTCTTCGCCATCCTCGCGGCGATCTCGATGACGCTGGGCAACGTTGTCGCCATCCAGCAGCACAACATCAAGCGGCTGTTCGGCTACTCGTCGGTGGCGCAGGCGGGCAACTTCCTCGTGGGCATCGCCGCCGTCTCGGCGTCGAGCGGCCGCTTCACGATCGGCGCCAGTGGTGTGCTCTTCTTCATCGCGGCCTACGCCTTCACGAACCTCGGCGCCTTCCTCGCGATCATCGCGATCTCGGACGCGATCGGCAGCGAGGAGATCGCCGACTACGCAGGCCTGGGCCGGCGGGCGCCGTGGCTGGCGGCGATCTTCGCCCTCTGCCTGATCTCGCTCACGGGCTTCCCACCAACGGCCGGCTTCTTCGCCAAGGTCTACATCTTCAACGCCGCGATCCAGGCGAAGTTCGTCTGGCTGGTCGTCATCGCGGTGCTGAACTCGCTGGTCTCCGCGGTCTACTACCTCGGCGTGCTGCGCGTGATGTACCTGGGCGAGCCGAAGGCGGAGGGCCGCGTGCGGGCGGGCATTCCGATCAGTTTCGGCATGGGCGTGTCCGCGCTGGGAGTGCTGGTCTTCGGCGTAGCGCCCGGCCCGCTGCTTACCGCCGCGCAGAAAGCCGCCGACGTATTCGCGGTGCATTGATCTTCCTCGTCCCGGAGGCCAAACACGGATCACTCCAGCGTGGTTTAGCAGGAGTTTTCGTCACAAATGTCTCGTATTACGCTATTATCCTTCTTTGCGATTGTGGCGCTTACGCTCATCTTTGCCGACACCCGGATTAGGACCGTTCACGCCGCCATGCGTGACGCTGCGCCACCAGATCTGGAAGCAGCGATCCAAGCTTACGTCGAAAACCAAGGCTCAGTCTTCCGAGGCGAGTGCGCCTCCGTTCCGACCGGAGTTTCAGGCGGCACGTGTTACGAGGCTTCCGTCCTGAACGATGGCGTGGCTGAGGTTTGGCTTGCGCTTCCCTTTACGGACGGTGGCTCGCTGGTGCTATTTGACCAACCATTCGAAGGCTGGGAGCTGCTGAGCTTGCCCGTGAGCTTTTCTGCAAGCTCCGCCGGTATCTGGACCGCCGCTGATTGGTCCTCCGTCACCGGCAATTGGTGGTTCACGGAAGGCGTATTGCCTGACTATCCCGGTATCGTTTCGCTTTACGTTGAACCGGACGGCACGAGCGGTATTGGAGCGGGGCGGTTCGGCGTTGCCAAGGTCTCGTTTACCTCATTTGAACAGGGAATCGCGTATGGCACTATCACAACTCTGGAGCCTCAGGGAGCAACTGTCGGCTCGGGTCGAGTTGCTCTAATCCTCCTAGATGATGGAACTGCCATCCTCACGTCGTCGGCAAGCCGCAGAAACCTGACGTTCCAGCGCCAAATTCCATAGAGATCGCTCGGCTGAACGTTTGCTGGCGGATCATCGCGTTGAATGAAATTGACATAGCCTTCGATGAACCGTTCACCGGCCTCGATCTTGCTTCGTGGTTGCCGGCGCTGGCGGAGCGGGCGCTGGCCGCAGAGGGAATCGAGGGCGCGGCGCTCTCCGTGCTGATCACCGACGACGCCACTTTGCAGGCGCTGAACAGAGAGTATCGCGGCTACGACGAGCCCACCGACGTGCTTTCATTCGGCCTCACCGAGCGGATGAAGCCGGCGTTAGACGACATGTCCGAGGTCGAAGCGTTTCCACTGCCGCCGGAGCTAAGCGAGCAGATCGGCGAGGTCGTGATTAGCTATCCCACCGCCGTGCGCCAGGCCGCCGAGCACGGCCATCAAGCCAACGACGAGCTGGCGCTGCTGCTTGTGCACGGCATCTTGCACCTGCTCGGCCACGACCACGACCAGCCCGAGGAAATTCGCGTCATGCGCGAACGCGAGGCCGCGCTGCTGTGCGAGCCGGTGTGGCCGAGCCACTGATGCTGGCAGAGCGCCAATCTGTTACGGTATAATAACACAGGTGTTCCAAACGCTGGCTCCCGAGAGGCTGAGCGATGGCCGCTGAAGTCTGGTATCGCAAGTGGCGGCCGCAGACCTTCGCCGACGTGTCCGGACAGGACCACGTCACCCGCACGCTCGCTCGTGCCGTCGAACTGGGCCGCGTCTCCCACGCCTACCTCTTCTGCGGCCCGCGCGGCACCGGCAAGACCAGCACCGCGCGCATCCTCGCCAAGGCCGTCAACTGCGCATCGCCCGAGGCCGGCCAGCCCTGCACCCGCTGCGAGTCGTGCCAGGCCGTGGCCGCCGGCCGCGCGCTGGACCTCGTGGAGATGGACGCAGCGAGCAACCGCGGCATCGACGAGATCCGCGAGCTGCGCGAGCGCGTCGGCTACTCCACCACCGGCTCGCGCTACAAGATCTACCTGATCGACGAAGTACACGAGCTGACGCAGTTTGCCTTCGACGCGCTGCTCAAGACTCTGGAAGAACCGCCTCCCCATGTTATCTTCGTGCTGGCGACCACCGAGCGGCACAAAGTCCCGGAAACCATCCTCTCCCGCTGCCAGGTCTACGACTTCGTGCGCATCAAGCTCGCGGCTGTGGTCGGGCGCCTGCGCCAGATCGCCGAGGCCGAGGGAGTGCAGGTGGACGACACCGCACTGGCCCTGATCGCGCGTCGCGCCACGGGCAGCCTGCGCGACGCGGTCAACCTGTTCGAGCAGGCAGTGGCCACGCAGGGCCACGCGCTGAGCGAGGTCGGCCTGCGCGCGGCAACCGGCGCCGGCGACGCACGGGCGCGGGAGTTGCTTCAGGCGCTGATCGAACGGCGGCTTGACGAGGCGCTGAATCTCGTCGCGGCCGTGCGCGACGACGGCATCGATTTGAGGCAGTTCACGCGCGACTGCGTGCAGACGCTGCGGGCGGCGCTGCTCGTGCGGGCGGGAGCCGCCGCCTCGCTCGATCTCGGCGATGAGGCCATGGCCGGGCTGCTCGCCCTCGCCGGAGAGTCCGGCGCCGGCGAGCTGGCGCGGTCGCTGCGGTTGCTGATGAACGCCGATTTCCGCGCCGACCCACTCTCGCCCCTGCCGCTCGAGCTGGCGATCATCGAGGCGATCGAGCGCCCTGCTGTCGAAGCTGCCCCGCCGGCGGTGCACGAAGCGGCGGCCGCCCGCCCGCAGGCAGGGACGGGCCGCGCGGCCGGGCTGGCCGTCGCGCTGCCCGCGCCGGCGCCGGCCGCGCGGGTGCGCGCGGTGCAGACCCCCCGCACCGGCCCGCCGCCTGCGCCGCTCGTCGCCAGGCGCGGCGAGCAACCGAACCCGGCCGATCCAGACACGCCTCGTCCTGCCGAGAAATCCGTCGAAAATCCGTCGGCGCAGCCGCCCGGCTCAGCAGCCACGGCCGCGGCGCCGCAGACGGAGGAACCGTCCGCTGCTGTGACAGCAGCGACCAAGGAGCCGCTCACAGACGCTGCACCGGCTGCCGAGGTCGCGGAAGACGCGCTGCTCGATGCCCCCTCCGCGCCCGCCTCGCTCGACGCGGTGCGCCGGCGCATGCGCGAGCTGCACACGCGGGTCAACGCGATTGACAGGAACACCGCGGTTCTGCTGAAGAGCGCGTGTGATATCGTCAGCTTCAATGGAACCAGCCTCGTGCTTGGCTTCGAGCACAAGCCGCTGGCCGAGCGGGCGCAGCGGGCCGCGGCGATGACCGCGCTGCAACAAGCGGCAGCCGAACTCTTCGGCTCGCAGGTCGTCGTGAGCTGTGTGCACGAGCCTGACGTGGTCAACCGTATGCAGGCGTTGCTGGCGGAGCGGCCCAGCCACCTGCTGGACGAGGCGCTGAAGCTCGGCGCGCGGCCGCTGGAGAAGACGACATAACCTGGCGGACGGCGGGAAGTGGCCGGCCGCTGGAGACCGAGGGAGACCGGGCGATGAACAGGCAGCAGCGACGACACGGCGGCGGTGGTGGCGGCTTCGGCGGCATCAGCCCCGACTTGCTGAAGCAGGCCCAGGAGCTGCAGAACAAGCTGATGCAGGCGCAGCAGGAAGCACAGAGCGCCGTGACCGAAGGCTCGGCCGGCGGCGGCGTGGTCAAGGCCGAAGTCCGGGGCGACCTCAAGATCGTCTCCGTCACGATCGAGAAGGACGTGGTCGATCCGGACGACGTGGAGATGCTGCAAGACCTGGTGCTTGCCGCGATCAAGGACGCGCAGGAGAAGGCCGAGGCCAAGCAGGCCGAGACGATGAACTCGCTCACCGGCGGCATGGGCGGGGCGCTGGGCGGCGCCGGCCTGAACCTGCCGGGCCTTGAATAGCTTTCGGGCGCCGGTTGGTCGCCGGCGGAGGGCTGCATGACTGTGTTGCGCCTGCGTATCGTCGGGCACTCGCTGCCCGGTCTGCAGTGGTGCGATCAGGCGCCGGTCTATGTCGGCGTCCAGCGCGGCTCCGTCGTGGTCGATCTCGTGCCCGGCGACGCCGGCGAGGCGGTCTTCGATCTCTCGGTGGATGTCGTGGCGCGGGACGACGGCGAACGCGACTTCCGCGGGCCGTACGCCCAGGGCAAGCGCGGCGACCGCTTCCTGTACTTGAGCTGGGGCACCCTGGGCGCCGACGGGCGCTTCGTCATGTTCCGCCGTGCCAAGATCCGCTTCGCCGAGATACCGACCGCGGAAGTCGAGCATGCGCTCGCCACGGGCGAGACACTCGTCGGCACGCTCAGCCTGACCGGCGAACGCGGCGGACCCGTTTGCGCCGCCGTGCGGCCCCCACGCATTCGCTGGCAATCCGCTGCGCCCGTGTCGGCCTGAAGCACCGCCGGGTCGCGGGCGAGATCAGGCCGGCAATCGACGCTGCTGTCACCCGCCGTATCTGAGACGGCGTGTAAGCAATTTTGCTATAATTACCGGGAGCAGTGATGAGGTGATCGGGGTTGAACGACGTGATTTCCGCTGCCGCCACGCCGGTGGCGCGGCTGATCGACGAGTTTCACAAGCTGCCCGGCATCGGGCCGAAGTCCGCCCAGCGCCTGGCCTATCATATTCTGCGCACCAGCGCCGAAGAGGCGCACGCTCTGGCGCAGGCGATCGTCGACGTCAAAGAGCAGATTACGTTCTGCAGCTCCTGCCAGAACCTGACCGAAGTCGATCCCTGCCGTATCTGCCGCTCGGACAAGCGCGACACGACGGTGATCTGCGTGGTCGAGGAGCCGCTGGACATCCTCGCAATCGAGCGCACGCGCAGCTATAAGGGGCTGTACCACGTGCTGCACGGCGTGATCTCGCCGATCGACGGCGTCGGGCCGGAGGACCTGAAGGTGCGCGAGCTGATCGGCCGTCTCTCTGACGGCGCCGTGCGCGAAGTGATCATGGCGACCAATCCCAACGTCGAGGGCGACGCAACGGCCATGTACCTCGACCGCCTGATCGCGCCGAGCGGCGTGCGCGTCACGCGGCTGGCGCGCGGCCTTGCCATGGGCGCCGACCTCGAATACGCCGACGAAGTGACGCTGACTCGCGCCCTTGAAGGCCGGCAGCAGGTCTAGCCCTCCTCACACGGGCGCGTCAGCACCCGTCGGAAAGTGGATTCAGCGCCGTGCCCGCACGCATCCCCCGTGTCTACCGCACCGAGGCGATCGTCCTGCGCCAGCGCAAGCTCGGCGAGGCGGATCGCATCGTCACGCTCTATTCGCCGCAGCTTGGCAAGATCGAGGCCGTGGCGAAGGGCGTGCGCCGCCAGACCAGCCGCAAGGCCGGCCACCTGGAGCCGCTGACCTGGAGCACGCTGCTGCTGGCGCATGGGCAGAACCTGGACATCGTCACGCAGAGCGAGACGGTCGAGAGCTTCATGCCCTTGCGTGAGGACCTGCAGCGGCTGGCGCGCGGCATCTACGCCGCCGAGCTGGTCGATCGCTTCAGCGAGCCACGCTCGGAGAACTACCCGGTCTTCCGCCTGCTGGCCGAGACGTTGCGCCGCCTGGCCACGCCCGCCGATTCGGCGGATCTCGCCGTGCGCCTGTTCGAGCTGCATCTGCTCGCGTTCGTCGGCTACCGGCCGCAACTCGACCGCTGCGTCGTCTGCTCCGGGCCCCTCACGCCCGTGACCAACGCCTTCGGGCCGGCGCTCGGCGGCGTGGTCTGCCCGGCCTGCCGCGCCGCTCAGCCCGGTCTCTGGCCGCTGAGCGTCAATGCGCTCAAGATCTTGCGCCTGCTGCAGCGCGGCGACTGGACCACGGCCGCGGGGCTGCGGCTTTCGGCCGAGCTGCTTTCCGAGATCGAGCTGCTGCTGCGCGGCTACATCCGCTACGTGCTGGAGGCGACGCCGCGCTCGGTCGTCTTTGTCGACGCGCTGCGCCGCGACACGCCAGCGGGCCGGCCGAAGCACCTGGAGCTCGAGCCGGCCACCCCGGCGTTGGCCGCGCGCGGAGGCGCGTGATAGCATGTGCCGCGCCGGCCGTGGGTTCGCGTGGACCGGGCGGTGAACAGCGTTTCGGGGGAAGGTGTATGCCGCTCTATGAGTTTTACTGCGAGCCTTGCGACGGCGTCTTCGAGCTGCTGCGCTCGATCCGCGAGTCGTCCGATCCGGCCTCGTGCCCGGTCTGCAGCCGCGACGCGCGCCGGGTGATGCCGACCTCGTTCAACGCCTTCACCTTCCGTGACGGCTACCCGCGGCGCATTCCGGACAAGGGCACCTACTGGCATCTTGGCAAAGAGGTCAAGAACCTCGTCACCGGGCCGGTGCGCCCGAACGAGCATCCAGAGATCAACAAGCCGATCCCGCCGCCGAAGCCGCTGAAGGGAGACGTCGCGGACAAGCGCGAAGTCGCCCGCTTGCAGGCCGAGCAGAAGGCGGCGGAGGAGCGCGAGCGCCAGGCGGCGATCCAGGCCTACGAGAAGATGCAGGCCGAAGGCAAGAAGACGGCCGACGCCCTCTAACTGCCGCGCGAAAGCACGAACTCGGCAAGGTCGGCGAGCGCGACGCGTGCCGGGCCCACGGGCAGTGGGTCCAATGCGGCGAGGGCGCGGTTGGCAAAATCGCGTGCCACGGCGGCGGACTCTGCCAGCGCGCCGGAGCCGCGGATCGCCTCCAGCACCTCGGCCAGCCTCTGCTCTCGGTTGCGGCGGGCGAGGAAGAAGCGCCGCACCGGGTTGTTGGCGCCGGCGCGTTCCATCAGCAGCAGTGAGGGCAGTGTCAGCGTGCCGGAGAGCAGATCGCTGCCGGCGGGCTTGCCCAGCGCCGCCTCGCTGCCGGTGAAGTCGAGAATATCGTCCACGATCTGGAAGGCCATGCCGTAGTTGAAGCCGTAGTCGCGCAGCGCCTCGACCCAGCCCGGAGCGCAGCCCGCGATCAGCGCGCCGCCCTCCGTCGCCGCGGCGAACAGCGACGCCGTCTTACCGCCGATGCGCGCGAAGTATTCCTGCAACGTCTTGCGGTAGTCGAAGGCGCTCACGTCCTGCGCCAGCTCGCCCGTGGCCAGCGACATAATCGTACGGGCGAAGAGGCGCACCACCGGCACGCTGTCGGTGCTCGCCACCAGGTCGGCCGCGTGGGCGAACATGAAATCGCCGACCATCACGCTCGCCGAATTGCCGAACAGGCTGTGCGCGGTGGGCAGGCCACGGCGCAGCGGCGATTTGTCGATCACGTCATCGTGTACCAGCGTGGCCGTGTGCAGCAGCTCGATCGAGGCGGCCAGCGGCGCCAGCTTCGCCAGATCGTAGCTGCCGAAGTTGCCCGCAAGCAGCGCCAGCGCCGGCCGCACGCGCTTGCCGCCGCCGGCGAGGATGTGGTCGAGCATGCGCCGCAGCGGTTCGTACTCGACCTCGCGAACCCGCGCCAGCGCTGCCTCAACCAGCGAGAGGTCGGCCGTTACCGGGCCATAGAGCATCGTTGCCGTGGTCACGTCGTCCCCTTCGCCGCAGCGGTGGTCGCCGCTGCGGGCAGCCGGAACAGCTGTCTCGCGTTCTCCGCAGCCCGTGCGCCCAGTGCGGCCGCGTCCACCCCCCGCAGGGCGGCGATCTTCGCCACGGTCTCCGGCAGATAGGCCGGCTCATTGCGCCGGCCGCGGCGCGACTGCGGCGCCAGGGACGGGCAATCCGTTTCGACGGTGAAGCGTTCGTCGGGCAGCATCGCTGCCACGAGTTGAGACGATTCGGCCTTCGGATATGTGACCGTTCCCGGAAGCGAGAGAGAGAAACCCAGCTCCAGAAAGCGCCCGGCCCATTCCGTATCGTAGGCAAAGCAGTGCAGGAGCCCAGCAGGCGCCGCGGCCACGTTCGCGCCGCGCCGCCACGCGGACAGCACGGCAAACGTATCCTCGGCCGCCTCGCGCGAGTGGATCACCACGGGCAGGCCGAGAGAGGCCGCCAGCCCAAGTTGCGTCTCAAAGACGGCGCGTTGCACGTCACGCGGCGAGTGGTCGTAATGGTAATCCAGCCCAATCTCGCCGATCGCCACGACGCGCGGATGCCGGGCGAGCTCCGCCAGCCGCGCGAACGTGCCGGCATTTGCACGCTTCGCCTCGTGCGGATGGACGCCGACCGTCGCCCACACATCCGGCTGGGCCTCCGCCAGTGCCACGGCGGCACGGCTCGAGGCCTCGTCGTCTGCGGAGCAGACGATCGCGCCGACGCCGGCGGCGCGGGCGCGAGTAAGCATCTCCTGGCGGTCGGCGTCGAACTGCCGGGCCTGGATGTGCGCATGCGCGTCGATCAGGGAGGCGCCTTGCTGCGCGTTCACGTGCCCAGCCGCGCCTCCTCCTCGTCGACGATCGATGGGTCGAGCTTGCGGAAGAGCGGCTCGGGGGGCGGCAGCGGCCGCTCCGGCTCGGGAACGGTCAGCCCCCAGCCCAGTTCCCGCACGGGCCGCGTCTCGCCCAGTAGCCGGTTCAGTTTCTCAGCGGAGAAGGGCAGGTAGGGATAGAGGGCCGTGCGCAGCGTAGCGATCACGCTGAGCGCGGCGTACAGCGCGTTTGCCGCCGCCTGGCGGTCTTCCCGAATCGCCTTCCAGGGCGCGGTCTCGTCCAGGAAGCGGTTCGCCTCGCGCGCCAGCTCCATGCCCGCGCCGATGCCGGCGCGGAAGCGGCAGGCCGCCAGCTCACGCCCCGCGGTTTCGAGCGTCTGCTGGCAGCGTTCGATCAGGGCGCCGGCGCGGCCGTCGAGCGCGTCCGGTCGCGGCACGCGCCCTTCGAAGTGGCGCGGGAACTGCGTCAGCACGCGGTTCACTAGGTTGCCCCAGGTCGCCACCAGCTCGTCGTTGTTGCGGCGAAGGAACTCGGCCCAGGTGAAATCGGTGTCAGAGGTCTCCGGCATCGCCGCCGAGAGATAGTAACGCAGCGGGTCCGGGTCGTAGCGGGTGAGGTAGTCCGGCACCCACACCGCCCAGTTCTGGCTGGTCGACGACTTGCGGCCGCTGATATTGATGTACTGGTTGGCCGGCACATCGTACGGCAGGTTCAGGCCGCCGTGGCCCATCAGCATCGCCGGCCAGATCGTGGCGTGAAACCAGATGTTGTCCTTGCCGATGAAGTAATAGGTCTTCGCCGCCGGGTCTTCCCACCAGTCCTTCCAGGCGTCGGGTGCGCCCTGGATCTGCGCCCACTCCCTGGCGGCGGAAAGATAGCCGATCACCGCCTCGAACCAGACGTAGATGCGCTTCTGCTCCCACCCCTCCAGCGGCACGCGCACTCCCCAGTCAAGATCGCGTGTGATCGCGTTGTCGTGCAGCCCCTCGTTCAGCATGCCGAGCGAGAAGTTCAGCACGTTCTTGCGCCAGTAGGTCTCCTTCACGCCGTCGTCCAGCCAGGCGCGGAGGCGATCCTGAAAGGCGGAGAGGCGCAGGAACATGTGCTTCGAATTGCGCACCACCGGCACGTTGCCGCAGAACTTGCAGCGCGGATTGATCAGCTTGAGCGGGTCCTGCGGCCGGCCGCAGTTGTCGCACTGGTCGCCGCGCGCCGGCTCGTAGCCGCAGAAGGGGCAGATGCCCTCCACGTAACGGTCGAGCAAAAAGCGCCGGTCCGTCTCGCAGTAGAACAGCTCCTGCTCCTGCTCGTAGAGGTAGCCCTGTTCCAGCAGGCGCAGGAAGACGTCCTGGCTGACGCGGGCGTGGTTCGCCGTGCCGGTGCTGGTGAACAGGTCGAAGGAGATGCCCATCCGCTGCCAGGTGTCCAGGAACGAGGCGTGGAACTCCTCGGCGACGGCCTCGGGCGAGCGCCCCTCGCGCTCGGCGCGGACCGTGATCGGCGTGCCGTGCATGTCGCTGCCCGAGACCATCAGCACCCGGTTGCCGGCCGTGCGGTGGTAGCGAGCGAAGATGTCGGCCGGCAGATAGGCACCGCCGAACTGGCCCTGGTGGACCGGCCCGTTGGCGTATGGCCAGGCGACGGCGACGAGGATCGTCTCGGTCACGCCTGATTGCTCCCACGCCTGCAAAACTTGCTGTCGGCCCTGTGCGCGGGCGCTGTTCGCCGTACCGCCGCGGGCCCCGGAACCGCTGAGGACGAGCACGATCGTAGCACACGCGTGCGAGCCGGCGCAGCAGCGCGGCGCACAGCACGATGGCCCCGCTTACGGCTTAGCGGATCAGTGTCGTGCCGCCGACGGCGCCACGGGCAGCGGCGCTTCCCCACGCGCCGCGCGCCCGCGCGGCAGGGTCGCACGCGCGTAGAAGAAGGCGATGAGGTTGGCCGCGGCCACCAGTACGAGGACGACCCTCGGACCGAAGAGGGCGCTGGCGGCCCCGACGAGCAGCAGCGGCACGATCGAGGCAAGGCTGCTGAGCACGCCCTGGAAGGCGAAGATGCGTCCCTGCATGTGCGCGGGCACGTGCTCGTAGGTGATCAGCCGTGCCGCGACGAGCACGACCGCGTAGGTGAAGCCGAGCGGCGCGGCCATCAGGGCAGAGAAGGCCGCGGTCGAGTAGAAGAAGCCCGGCGCGGCGTGACCCAGCGGCCCGAACACGCCGCGATGCTTCATCGCGTGCACCAGCGGATCGCCGAGTCCGAGGCCGATCAGGCAAAGCAGGAACAGCGCGAAGCCGATGCCGCCGAGCAGGCTCTTGCCGCGGCCCCGCGCCAGCTTCGGCACCAGCCAGTTGCCGGCGGCCACGCCCAGCGCGGCCGGCGCGAAGACAAAGACGGCGTTCTCCGCCGAGAGGTGCAATACCTGGCGGGTGTAGTTCGGCAACACCGAGACGAGCACCACGATGGTGGTCGTCACCAGGGTGTTTTGCACGCCGGCAAGGAAGACCGAGCGATTGGACCGCAGCAGCCGCCAGCTTTCGCCGGCGGACGCGCGCAGGCCGCGGTAGCGCGGCTCGGCGTGTTCGCGCATCCAGCCCTTCGGCGGCCGGGCCAGGCGCGGCATGCGGGCATAGCTGAAGGCGGCGGCGAGAAAGAGCACGATCGTGAGCACGAACAACGGATCGGGACCGACGGTCTTCAGGAAGAGCGGCGCCAGGATGACCGTGCCCGCGATCTGCGCCAGGATGATGCCGATGTTGAGCAGCGCCGTGGCCGAAGCGATCTGCTCCTGCGGCACGAGCTGCGGCACCACCGCCGATTCGGCCGGGCCGGAGAACTGCGTCACGGCCGAGAGCGCGAGATTAACGCCGTAGATCATCCAGACGCTTTCATTCGAGCGCAGGAAGCCGACGCAGAGCAGCGCCCGCAGCAGGCAACTGCACACGATTACGCCGCGGCGGGGCAGGTGATCTACGGCCACTCCACCGATCACGCCCAGCGCCGCCGCCGGCACAATGAAGCTCAGCACGAGCAGCGAGCTGTGGATCGTCGAGCCGGTGCGGTTGACGACGGTGACGAGCAGAGCCAGCAGGATCGCGTTTTGCGCCGTGTTGGCGAACAGCCGCCCCGCCCAGAAGCGTCGAAAGCGGAGGTTTGCGGTGAGGCGTGGGCTGGGCTCGGCGCGAACCATAGACGCATCGCCCTCGCCCGGCACGTACGGGCGGCGCCGGGGCGGCGGGAACCGCGAGAAAAAGAACGGGGCCGGCAGTTCCGGCCCCGTGGTAGCGCATAGGGGATTCGAACCCCTGATCTCCGCCTTGAGAGGGCGGCGTCCTGGGCCGCTAGACGAATGCGCCCCGTGGCTGGGGATGGAGGATTCGAACCCCCACATACGGAGCCAGAGTCCGCTGTCCTACCGTTAGACGAATCCCCAACGCTCCGATCTATGGTACCGCACGCCGTCAAGCCCCGCAACCGCGTTACCGCGCTCCGACCTGGTCCAGACGCCAGCAGATGGGAGTATTGTGCCTCGACACTGCTTCAGGGAACTTACAATCGGGGCAGCCGGGCATCGCCGGCAGCCGCACCTCCGAGGAATAGGCCATGCGTCGTCGCGCGGAAACGACGGCGGGCGGGTCTGATGCGCCCGGGCTGAGCGAGACCTTCCCCGGCGACGGCGAACTGGCGGCGCTGATGCGCGGCCGCGACTGGGCCGCGACGCCGCTGGGACCGGTCGAGCACTGGCCGCAGAGCCTCAAGACCTGCGTGCGCATCATGCTGACCTCGCGTCAGCCGATGTTCGTCTGGTGGGGCGACGACCTCATCAATCTCTACAACGACGCGTATACGACCATCCTGCAGGGCAAACATCCGCTGGCATTGGGGCAGCCGGCGTCCCAGGTCTGGCACGAGATCTGGGATCAGGTGGGACCGCGCGCGGCATCGGCGCTGCAGCGCAACGAGGGCACCTACGACGAGGCCCTGCTGCTGATCATGCAGCGCAATGGCTATCCGGAAGAGACGTACTAAACCTTCTCCTACAGCCCGGTGCCGAACGACCGCGGTGGCAGCGGCGGTATCATCTGCGCCAACACCGAGGAGACGCCGCGCATCATCAGCGAACGGCAGATGGCCGTGCTGCGCCAGCTTGGAGCCACCACGGCCGACGCGCGTACGCGGCAAGAGGCGTGCCGTCTCAGTGCGGCGTGCCTGAGCACCGACGCGCGCGATCTGCCGTTCGCCATGCTCTACGTCGTCGACCCGGAAGGACAGCGGCTGGAGCTGGCCGGCGCGGCGGGCATCGGCCCGGGCCATCCCGCTGCGCCGCTGCTCGTTGCCCTGAATGACGGTTCGCTGTGGCCGCTGGCCCGGGTGCTCGAGCGCAACCAGATCCAGATCGTCTCCGACCTCACGGAGCGGGTCGCTTCCCTGCCGGCCGGACCGTGGGACCGGCCGCCCGCGCAGGCAGCGGTCCTGCCGGTGGTGCCTGCGGGGGGCCGGGGGCAGGCAGCCCTCCTGGTCGCCGGGTTGAACCCTTACCGCGCCTTTGACGAAGGCTATCGCGGTTTCCTGGCGATGGTCGCCTCGCAGCTCGCCGCCAATATCGCCAACGCCGAGGCGTACGACGCGGAGCGGCGGCGGGCCGAGAGCCTGGCCGAGCTGGACCGCGCCAAGACGGCCTTCTTCAGCAACGTCAGTCACGAGTTCCGCACCACCGCTCACCCTGCTCCTCGGCCCGCTCGCAGACGTGCTGCACAACGCGCACGGCGAGCTTCCCGCGGATGTGCGGCGGGAGCTGGACGTGGCGCAGCGCAACGGGCAGCGGCTGCTCAAGCTGGTGAACATGCTGCTCGACTTATCGCGCATCGAGGCCGGGCGGATGGAGGCGAGCTACGAACCCACCGACCTGGCGGCACTCACCGCCGACCTCGCCAGTGTCTTCCGCTCCGCGATCGAGCGGGCCGGCCTGCGCCTGATCGTGGATTGCCCGCCATTGCCTCAGGCGGTCTACGTCGATCGCGAGCTGTGGGAGAAGATCGTCCTCAATCTGATCTCGAATGCGTTCAAGTTCACGCTTAGGGGCGAGATCGCGGTTGGCGTGCACCGGGCCGGCGATCGCGCTGTCCTCACCGTGCGCGATACCGGCGTCGGCGTTCCCGCGGAGGCCACGCCCCACCTCTTCGAGCGCTTCTACCGCGTGCGCGGCAGCGAGGCACGCACGCAGGAGGGCACGGGCATCGGGCTGGTGCTCGCGCGGGAGTTGGTACAGCTACACGGCGGCACGATCGCGGTTGAGAGTGCGCCCGGTCAGGGCGCCACGTTCACGGTGACGGTTCCCGCCGGCACGGCGCACCTGCCCGACGACCAGATCTGCGCGGCCCGCACGCTGGCCTCCACCGCCATCGGCGCCAGCGCGTACGTGGAGGAGGCGCTGCGCCGGCTGCCGGATGCGCCTGCCTCAGGTCCGGACCCGTTCGATCCGAGTGCGATGGACACGCCGGCCGGCGCCGGCGCTACGTTCCCATTCGACGGCCGTCATGCCCGCATTCTGCTTGCCGACGACAACGCCGACATGCGCGAGTACCTGGCCCGCCTGCTGCGGCAGCGCTGGACGGTCGAGGCCGTGGCCGACGGCGCGGCGGCGCTGGCCGCGGCGCGGGAGCGCCGCCCCGACCTGGTGATCAGCGACGTAATGATGCCGAAGCTCGATGGCTTTGGGCTGCTGCAGGCGCTGCGTGCGGAGCCGGGCACGGCCCACGTACCCGTTCTGCTGCTCTCGGCACGCGCCGGCGAGGAGGCGCGCGTTGAAGGACTCGAGGCAGGCGCCGACGACTACCTGGTGAAGCCCTTCTCGGCACGGGAGCTGATCGCCCGTGTTGGCGCCCACCTGGAACTGGCGCGCGTGCGGGATGAAGCCGCTGCCAAACTGCGCGAGTCGGAGGAGCGTCTGCGCCGGGCGACGCAGGCGGCCAGGATCTCTGCGTGGGAAGTGGACCTGCGCACCGGCGTGACAGCGGTCGCCCCCAGCTTCGCGGAGACGCTCGGCTATCCCGCGGACTGCTTTCCGATGCCCATGAGCGAGGCGATCCGCACCTTTTCGGAGCCTGAGGACGCCTCCGCTCAGCAACAAGCGATCGCGGAGGCGATCGCGGGCGACGGCAACCTCCACATCGAGAGTCGTTTTCACAATCGGCGGACCGACGCTGTGCTCTGGCTGGAGTCGACCGGCCAGGTTGTCCGGGGCGCCGACGGCGCGCCGCTGCGGCTGATCGGCGTTACCCAGGATGTCACCGCTCGCAAGCAGGCGGAGGAAGCGGTGGCCACGGCCGCTTCCCGAGACGCGTTTCGCGTCAGGCTCGCCGACGCGCTGCGGCCGCTCGCCCATCCAGACCAGATTCAGACGGCGGCGACGCGGCTGCTGGGCGAGCACCTCGGCGCCAGCCGGGTGCTCTACGCCGAGATCGGCGATAACGGCCAAACCGCCGTTGTGGAGGCGAATTACGTCCGCGTCGGCGTGCCTTCGGTTATCGGCCGCTCCCGGCTCAGAGACTTCGGCCGCATCGTCGCAGAGACGCTCCATGCCGGCCGCACGCTCATCTTTGGTGATTACGCCAGGCTACCGCACCTGACGCCGGCGGAGCGGGCGGCGTTCGAGGCCGTCAACATCCGGGCAAACATCAGTGTCCCGCTGCTGAAGGACGATCAACTCGTCGCGTTCCTCAGCGTGCACCAGTCGACGGTGCGGGACTGGTCGCCAGGCGAGATTTCGCTGATCGAGGAGACGGCGGAGCGCACGTGGGCCGCGGTGGAGCGGGCGCGGGCAGCGGCGGCGCTGCGGGAGCAGGTGAAGGCGCACATCGCCCTCAACGCGGCACTGCGGGAGACCGCCGAGGCCCGCGACCGCGCCCTGGCCGAGACGCAAGAGGCAATGCGCGTGCGAGGCGAGTTTCTCGCCGCGGTTTCGCACGATCTGCGTACGCCGCTGACGACCGTGCGCGGCCTCGTGCAGCTCACCAGGCGCCAGGCCGCGCGGATGGCCACGCCGGAAGCCGAGCGGCTCGGGGAGCGCCTGGAGCTGGCCGACAGCGCCGCCGGCCGCATGGCCTCGATGCTCAACGGCGTGCTCGACCTGGCGCGTCTGGAGAGTGGGCGCTCGCTCGAGCTGGAGCGGAAGCCGCACGACCTCGCCGCGCTCCTTTGCCAACTCGTGGCCGAACAGCAGCAGGCGGCGCCGCACCATCGCATCCTGCTCGACCTCCAGCAGCCGTCGCTCGAGGGCGTCTGGGATGCGGGCCGGCTGGAACGGGTGATTGGCAACCTGCTCGGCAACGCCGTCAAGTACAGCCCCGCCGGCGGCGATGTGCAGGTGACGCTCGCGGCCGAGACGCGCGCCGGCAGCCGCTGGGCGCGGATCACCATTGCCGATCATG
The DNA here is from genome assembly GCA_035310145.1 of Dehalococcoidia bacterium. NCBI lineage: Bacteria > Bacillati > Chloroflexota > Dehalococcoidia > Dehalococcoidia bacterium. The sequence continues at coordinate 73,641 of DATGEL010000120.1, read as the reverse complement.
GCGTCGGTATCCCCGCCGCCGATTTGCCCCGGCTGTTCGAGCGCTTTCATCGCGGCAGCAACGTGGTGGGCCGCATCCGCGGGGTCGGCGTGGGCCTGGCCGCGGCCAAGCAGATCGTCGATGAGCACGGCGGGACGCTCGAATTCGAAAGCAGCGAGGGCCACGGAACGACGGCCACGCTACGCCTGCCCTGCGAGCCGCCCGCAGGGGACGCGGGCGCATGAGCGGAACCATTCTCGTGGTGGACGACGATGTGGGCCTGCAGGCGATGGTGCAGGCGATTCTGGAGGATGAGGGCTACTCCGTCGCGCTGGCCAGCGACGGTCTCGACGCCCTGGCCGTGCTGGAGGTCGAGCAACCGGCACTGATCTTGCTCGACCTCAACATGCCGCGGATGGACGGCTACGCCTTCGCCGAGGAAGTGCGGCGCCGTGGGTTGCGGCCCGCGATCGCGCTGGCCGTGCTTACGGCCGACAACAGCGCCCGGCAGAAGGCCCGGCAGCTCGATGCCGACGGCGTGCTCAGAAAGCCGTTCACGCTGAGCGAACTGCTCAATATGGTGGCGCAGCTCGCGCCCGGGGCCGCCCTGTAGCGTCTCGTCGCGGCCTGCGCTGCGTCCCTGCGCCGGTTGACATTTCCGCAAGCCGCTGCTACGGTCAACGGCACAACTGCATAGGCACGGCAACGATCGGGAAGAGTACGCCGCCAGCGCGGCCCAGAGAGCCGGGGAAGGTGTGAGCCGGCGCCAGCGCAGCGGTCCCGCCGTAAGGCGGGTGCGGCCCCACAACCCCTGCACAATCCCCCCTCTCCATCTGAGATCGCGCTCCGCGCGATGGAAAGACCTGGAGAGGGGGCCGGGGGGTGAGGCCACGCGAATGGACCCGTGAGCCGCGGCCCGAAACGGCGCGGAGGGCAGCCGCCTTCGCGCGGGAGTAGGCGTCGCCGGGGTGGGCGCCGTTATCAGAGCCCAGGGTAACTCCGCTGCCGGGCGGACGTACCCGCAAAGAGATGCCGCGTGTTCCACGCGGTAATCAGGGTGGCACCGCGAGATCCCCTCGCCCCTGCGAGGCGCAATACAGCGCCGGGGCGGAGGGGTTTTTTGATGCGCCGCGACGGGCCGGGCGGTTGGCCCGTGCGGCTGGATCGGGCCTGCGAGCGCAGGCGAAGGAGGCGGCCGGTGCAAACGATGGCGGAGACGAAGATCCTGTTGCCGGAGAGCGAGATCCCGCAGCGCTGGTACAACATCATCCCCGACCTGCCCAACCCGCCCGCGCCGCCGCTGCATCCCGGCACGCACGAGCCGGTCGGGCCGGAGGCGCTGGCGCCGCTCTTCCCGATGGAGCTGATCAAGCAGGAGGTCAGCGGCGAACGCTACATCGATATCCCTGACGACATCCGCGAGGTCTACAAGCTGTGGCGCCCCTCGCCGCTGGTGCGCGCCACGCGGCTGGAGCAGGCGCTGGGCACGCCGGCGCGCATCTACTTCAAGTACGAGGGCGTGAGCCCGGCCGGCTCGCACAAGTCGAACACCGCGGTGGCGCAGGCCTGGTACAACAAGCAGGCAGGCGTCCCGCGCCTGACCACGGAGACCGGCGCCGGCCAGTGGGGCAGTGCCCTCGCCATGGCCTGCAACATGTTCGGCCTGGAGCTCAAGGTCTACATGGTCAAGGTCTCGTATCACCAGAAGCCGTACCGTCGCTCGATGATGCAGGTCTGGGGCGCGGACGTGGTCGCCAGCCCCAGCCACGACACCCACGCCGGCAACGCGATCCTTGAAGCCGATCCGGACTCGCCCGGCAGCCTCGGCATCGCGATCAGCGAGGCGGTCGAGGACGCGGCCACGCGCGAGGACACCAAGTACTCGCTGGGCAGCGTGCTCAACCACGTGCTGCTGCATCAGACCGTGATCGGCGAAGAGGCGCTGAAGCAACTGGCGCTGGCCGGTGACTATCCGGACATCGTGATCGGCTGCGTGGGCGGCGGCTCGAACTACGCCGGCCTCGCCTTCCCCTTCATGCGCGACAAGCTGGCGGGCAAGAAGGAGACGCGCTTCATCGCGGTCGAGCCGGAATCGTGCCCCAGCCTGACCCGCGGCCACTACGCCTACGATTTCGGCGACACGGCGAAGACCACGCCGCTGCTGAAGATGTACACGCTGGGCAGCTCGTTCATGCCGCCGGGAATCCACGCGGGCGGCCTGCGCTACCACGCGATGGCGCCGTTGATCAGCCAGCTTTACCACGACGGCGCGATCGAGGGCCGCGCCGTGCACCAGACGGCCGCCTTCGCCGCGGCGGTGCAGTTCGCGCGCACGCAGGGCATCATTGCCGCGCCGGAAACCTCCCACGCGATCCGCGCCGCGATCGACGAGGCGCTGCGCTGCAAAGAGACCGGCGAGGAGAAGGCGATCCTCTTTAACCTCAGCGGCCACGGCCACTTCGACATGTCGGCCTACGACCGCTACTTCGCCGGCGAGCTGGAGGACTACGCCTATCCCGCGGAGCTGGTGGCCGAATCGATGAAGGGCGTGCCGGTGGTTTGAGGTCACCTGTGGCCCCCATCCCCAGGTTCATCCCTCTGGCCCCGATCCCAGGGGAAGGGGAGATCGAGACACGGGGCGATCGGGGCTGAAGGCGAGGCTACTTCGGAGATTTGCAGGGGCGCCCGCCGTTCGCCCACAAGTGGCCGCCACACCCGGCGTCTTCCTCCCTTCCACCCGATCCCAAGCTCCCCTCCCTCTCCCAGGATTGGGAGAGGCAGGAGCAAGCCTCGGGGGAGGGTGAGGGCCGACCTGTTCAGAAAGCAGTCCTGCCGTGTATTTTCCTTCTCTTGCCGATGTGCGCGAGCTGGCCGCCACGGGCGCGGGCAACCTGGTGCCGATCTACCGTGAGGTGACGGCCGACCTCGATACGCCGGTGTCCGCCTTCCTCAAGGTGCGGCGCGGGCGGCACTCCTTCTTGCTCGAAAGCGTCGAGGGCGGCGAGCGGCTCTCGCGGTACTCGTTCATCGGCACGGAGCCGTACCGCATCGTGCGCACGGGGCCGGGCGAAGGCTGCGAGATCGACCCGCTGCGCCTGCTCGAAGAGGAGCTGTCGCGCTTCAAGGTCGTGGCCGTCGGCGATCTGCCGCCGTTCGACGGCGGCGCCGTCGGCTATCTCTCATACGAGGCGGCCCGCTACTTTGAACGTCTGCCCGTGCCCGAGGCAGACGAACTCGGCCTGCCCGAAGCGATGCTGCTGTTCGTGGACACGATCCTCGTTTTCGACCACCTGCGGCATCGCATCAAGGTCGTCAGCCACGTGCGGCTGGACGGCGACATCGACGCCGCCTACCGCCTGGCGCAGTTCAAGATCGACCAGATCGTGGAGCGGCTGCAGCAGCCGCTGCGTTACACACCGCGCCTTCAAGGCGAGTTGCACCTGAACGGCCGCGTCGAGTCCAACGTCGGCCGCGAGGGTTTTGAAGCGAGCGTGCTGGCGACGAAGGAGTATGTCGTCGCCGGCGACGTGATCCAGGGCGTGCTCTCGCAGCGGCTGGCGCGCAGCACACCGGCGCCCGCCTTCGAGGTCTACCGCGCCCTGCGCCAGGTCAACCCCTCGCCCTATATGTACTACCTGGAGTTGGGCGACTTTGAGATCGTCGGCGCCTCGCCGGAGATGCTGGTGCGCGTCGAAGATGGGCTGGTGGAGACGCACCCGATCGCCGGCACGCGCCCGCGCGGCCACGATCTCGAGGAGGACCAGCGGCTGGAGCAAGAGCTGCGCCACGATGAAAAGGAGCTGGCCGAGCACACGATGCTGCTCGACCTGGGCCGCAACGACGTCGGCCGCGTGGCGCGGCCGGGCAGCGTGCGCGTCACGCAGATGTTCGAGATCGAGCGTTACTCGCACGTCATGCACCTGGTCTCGCACGTCACCGGCCAGCTGCGCGACGACCTGACGCCCTACGACGCACTGCGCGCCTGCTTCCCCGCCGGGACCGTCTCGGGTGCGCCGAAGATCCGCGCGATGGAGATCATCGCGGAGCTGGAGCCGGACCGGCGCGGACCCTACGCCGGCGCCGTCGGCTGCTTCAGCTTCAACGGCAATTTGGATACCTGCATCACGATCCGCACGCTGGTGATGAAGGACGGCGTGGCCTACACGCAGGCTGGCGCGGGCATCGTCTTCGACAGCGACCCGACGGCCGAGCACCAGGAGTGCCTGAGCAAGGCCCGCGCCCTGATCCGCGCCATCGACCTGGCCGAGCAGCAGCTTGAGGCGCTGCCCAGCGGGAGCCTGGGCTACTGATGCCGGAGATCGAGATCACGGCGGCGATCAGCGACGGCGCCTCGCTGCTCTTCCTGCAGAAGGAGGGCGCTGAAGCGGGCGTCGGTCTGGCGCTGCCCCGTGTCCCGCTGCGCGAGGCGATCGAGATCGAAGAGGCGCTGGCCGAGTTCCTCGCCGAAACCCTGGGCATCACCGTGTCGGAGCAGAGCTTCATCGACACGTTCTACGAGCGCGCTGCCGACGGCGGCGTGCGGCTGAACAATCTTCAGCTTGTGACGCGGTGGGAGGGTGCGCCCCACCGATCGCCCGGCAGCGGCGTGCCGGTGTGGGTGCCTCTGCCATCCATAACAGAGCTTGCGCTGCCGGCTGACCTGAGCGAGGCGCTGCATGCTGCACTGGGCATCGCGTCGGGGCCGCGTGCCGACGAGCCGCCGGAAGGGCGAGCGGGCAAGGTGATTGTCATCACGGGCGCGGCGGGCGCCGGCAAGAGCACGGTCGGACGGCTGGTCGCGGAACAGAGCGAGCGCAGCGCGTTGGTCGCGCTCGACTACCTCGGCTGGGACATCTTCGTGCGCGGCGGCGTGCCGCCGGACTGGGATGGCTCCGATCCGGGGGCCGCCCGCCGCCAGATTCTCCTTGGCCTGCGCAACGCGGCGGCGCTGGCCCGAAACCTTACGGCCGAGGGCGTCGACTGCGTGATCGAAGGCGTCTTGGAGTCGCCCGAGGAGCTGGACACACTGCTGGAGGCGCTCGGCCCGATCGAGACCTATTTTGTGACGCTGGCGCCGCGGCTGGACGAATTGCTGCGGCGCGATCAGGCACGGCCCGAGGACCAGCGCATGGGCGAGCGCAGCGCCGAGCTCGACGCCATCATGCGGCTCAACGGCGAGCTGCGCGGCATGAAGCTTGACAGCACGGGGCTGACGCCCGAACAGACGGCGGCGCTGATCGTGGCCGAGCTGGAAGACGCGCGCGTGAACTGAAGCCGGACAAGGACGCGGCGATGCTGCTCTTGATCGACAACTACGACAGCTTCACCTACAACCTCTACCAGTATCTGTGCGAGCTGGGTGCGGAGGTGCACGTCGTGCGCAACGACGCGGCGACGCTTGACGAGATCGAGGCGCTGGCGCCGGTGCGGATCGTGATCTCGCCCGGTCCGTGTACGCCGAAGGAGGCGGGGATCAGCGTTGCCCTGATCAAGCGCTTCGCCGGCCGTGTGCCCTTGCTCGGCGTTTGCCTTGGGCATCAGTGCATCGGCGAGGCATTCGGCGGCGTGGTCGAGGGCGCGGGCGAGATCAAGCATGGCAAGCTGTCGCGCATCTCCCACGACGGCCGCGGCGTCTTCGCCGGCCTGCCCGACCCGATGGAGGCGATCCGCTACCACTCGCTCGCCGTAAGCCCTCACAGCGTGCCCGACGAACTGGAGGTCAGCGCCCGCAGCGAGAGCGGCGTGATCATGGGTGTGCGCCACAGGCGCTTTGCCGTCGAGGGCATCCAGTTTCACCCGGAATCGATCATGACGCCGAACGGCAAGGACTTGCTGAGGAACTTCCTGGCGATGGATGAAGCGGCAGTGGTCGCCTAGGGGCGCGTGGCGCCCGCCCGGCGCGGCGCACGCCGCGACCCGGTAGGCCGCACCCATTCAGAGAGGAATCTATGCGATGATCCGCGAGGCGCTGGATGCGCTGATTAATCATGACCGCCACCTGAGCGAGGACGAGGCCGCCGCGGTCATGTCCGAGGTCATGGCCGGCGAAGCCACACCCGCACAACTGGGCGCCCTGCTGGCGGCGCTGCGCCTGCGGGGCGAAACCGTGGACGAGATCGCCGGCATGGCGCGGATCATGCGCGAACGGGCGCTGCGCGTGCAGCATCCCGGTCCGTTGATCGACACCTGCGGCACCGGCGGCGACGGGTCCGGTTCGTTCAACGTCTCGACGGCAGCGGCGCTCGTGGCCGCGGCCGGCGGCGTGCGCGTGGCCAAGCACGGCAACCGCGCGATGAGCAGCGGCTGCGGCAGCGCCGACGTGCTCGAGGCGCTGGGGGCGCGCATCGAGCTGGCGCCCGAGGGCGTGACCGCCTGCATCGACGAGAGCAACTTCGGCTTCATGTTCGCGCAGGCGTTTCACCCGGCAATGAAGCACGCCGCGCCCACCCGCCGCGACCTCGGCGTGCGCACAGTCTTCAACATTCTCGGCCCGCTCTCCAACCCGGCCGGGGCGCAGGCGCAGGTACTCGGCGTGCCGCGGCCCGAGCTGGTGGAGACGATGGCCGCCGTGCTCGGCCGGCTCGGCTGCCGTCACGCGCTGGTCGTGCACGGCGAAGACGGCATCGATGAGCTGACGCTGGCCGGCCCTACGCTGGTCTGCGAGCTGAAGGGCGAAACGCTGGCGACCTACCGCGTCACGCCGAACGACGCGGGGCTTGAGCCGGCGCCGCGCGCCGCGGTGCACGGCGGCGCCCCGGTCGACAACGCGAAAACGATGCATGCCGTCTTCGAGGGCCGGCCGGGGCCGATCCGCGATTTCGTGCTGCTCAACGCGGCCGCGGCGCTGATCGTCGGCGGCGCGGCGGCGAACATCGCCGAGGGCGTGACCGTAGCTGCCAGGCTGATCGACACTGGAGAAGCAGGGCGCACCGCCGAGCGATTCGTCGAGGCCTCGCAGCGGCACGCACCGGGAACGGAGTGAGGCGAACCGTCGTGACCACGGATTCCACCCTCGTCACCGGCACGATCCTCGACAAGATCGTCGCGGCCAAGCGTGAGGAGCTGCCCCGCCGACGTCGCGAGGAGCCGCTCGCTCGGCTCGCGGACAAGGCGCAGCGCTTCGCGGAGACGCTGGACTTCCCCGCCGCCCTGCGCGGCACACGGCTGCGGCTGATCGCGGAGATCAAGAAGGCGTCGCCGGCCAAGGGTATCCTCGACCCCGACCTCGTCCCGCTCAGCCGCGCCCGCGCCTACACGCTCGGCGGCGCGGCGGCGATCTCGGTGCTGACCGAGGCGCCGCACTTTCTGGGCACGCTCGAATCCTTGGAGAGTATTCGCATTGGGCTCGACCGCTACTTCCCCGGCGGCCGGCCGGCGCTGCTGCGCAAGGATTTCCTCTTCGACCCGTATCATCTGCACGAGGCGCGTGCCTACGGCGCCGACGCCGTGCTGCTGATCGTGGCTATCCTCCCGGATGAGCTCCTGATCGAACTGCTGGCGCTGGCTCGGGAGTTGGGCCTGAGCGCCCTGGTCGAAGTCCACGACGAGGGCGAGGTCGAGCGGGCTCTGGCCGCCGGCGCCGCGGTGATCGGCATCAACAACCGCGACCTCCGCACCTTTCATACGTCCGTTGACGTAACAGAACGCCTGCGCCCGCTGATTCCGGCGCGGACGGTCGTGGTCAGCGAGAGCGGCCTTGCCGGCGCGGCCGAGGCGCAGCGAGTGCGATCCCTCGGCGTGGACGCGGTGCTGGTGGGTGAGGCGCTGATGACGGCGAGCGACGTGGTCGCGAAGATGCGGGAGTTCATGCCTGCATGACCGCCTTGCACACCCGCATCAAGCTCTGCGGCCTGCGCAGCGCCGAGCAGTCGGAACTCGCCGCCGCGCTCGGCGCCGACTTCATCGGCCTCGTCTTCGCTGAACGCAGCCGCCGGCGCGTCACGGTCGAGCAGGCGCGGCGGGTGCTGGAAGGGCTCGGCCCCGGCGCGGGAACGTTGACGCGGCTTGTCCACGACGCGGTGCCGGCCGGCGCCTGGTTCCGGCGGAGTGTGGCCGCCCTGGCGCTTGCGCTCTCGGAGCGGCGCCCGCTTGTGGTCGGCGTGTTCGGAGACCAGCCGACCTCGCTGATCAATGCCGTGGCAGCCGCGGTGCCACTCGACCTGGTCCAGCTTTCCGGCACCGGTCCCTGGGAGCAGGCGCTGGAGATTCGCCGCCCGGTGATCAAGGCGCTGCACGTGCGGCCCGAGCTGACGCCCGAGGCCGCGCTCGACACGGCCGAAGCCGGAACCGCCGCGCTCTGCCTGCTCGATACCGCCGTACCCGGCGAGATCGGCGGCACGGGCCAGCGGTTCGATTGGACACTCGCGATCGAAATCAGCTCTCGCCTGCCGTTCCTGCTCGCGGGCGGTCTGGCGCCGGAGAACGCGGGCAAGGCGGTGGCCTGCGTACGACCCTGGGGCGTCGATGTGAGCAGCGGCATCGAGAGCGACGGCGCCAAGGATCCAGAGAAGATGCGCGCGTTCGTCGCCGCCGTCCGCGCCGCCGACGCCGCGCGATCGGCAGCAGAGGGACGGTAGCGGCCGTACGTGTACGGCCCGTTGCGCGGACGGGCGCGATGCGCGGGGCGCCGCACCGGGACGCCGGCTGCTTGCTCCGCCGGGAACCGCGGGCTCGTCCGTGGCGGCCTCGCACTCGAACGTTCATCCGCCGCGGCAAGGAGCATCCGTTGGTTCAAACCCCTGACAGCGCACGGCCCGACGAGCGCGGGCGCTTTGGCGAGTTTGGTGGGCGCTTCGTGCCCGAGACTCTGATGTCGGCCGTGATTGAGCTGGAGCGGGCATACGGCGAGTTCTCGCGGGATGAGACGTTCCGCCAGGAGCTTGCGCACCTGCTGCGTACCTACGTCGGCCGGCCGACGCCGCTCTACTTCGCCGAGTCGTTTACTCACCGCCTCGGTGGGGCGCGGATCTTTTTGAAGCGTGAGGACCTGGCGCACACCGGCGCCCACAAGATCAACAACGCGCTGGGGCAGGGCTTGTTGGCGAAGCGCATGGGCAAGCAGCGCGTGATCGCCGAGACGGGCGCCGGTCAGCACGGTGTCGCCACGGCCACCGTCTGTGCCATGCTCGGCCTCGACTGCGTGGTCTACATGGGCGAGCAGGACATTCACCGCCAGGCGCCCAACGTGGCGCGCATGAAACTGCTTGGCGCCGAGGTGCGCCCGGTGACGACGGGCAGCCGCACACTGAAGGACGCAATCAACGAGGCGATGCGCGACTGGGTGACCAACGTCGCCACCACGTATTACCTGCTCGGCACCGCCGCCGGCCCGCACCCGTATCCCGTGATGGTGCGTGACCTGCAGTCGGTGATCGGCCGCGAGGCACGCGAGCAGATCCTGGCGGCCGCAGGGCGGCTGCCCGACTACGCGGTGGCCTGCGTGGGCGGCGGCAGCAACGCGATCGGCCTCTTCCATCCCTTCTACGAGGACCGCACGGTGCGCTTCGTCGGCGTCGAGGCCGCGGGCAGCGGCATCGAGACGGGCAAGCATGCGGCCACCCTGGTCGCCGGCCGGCCGGGCGTGCTGCACGGCGCCCGCTCGTATCTCTTGCAGGACGCGAACGGTCAGATCACGGAGACACACAGCATCTCTGCCGGCCTGGACTATCCCGGCGTCGGCCCGGAGCACAGCTTTTATAAGGACACGGGCCGGGCGGAGTATGTTTCGATCACCGACGCCGAGGCGCTGGCAGGCTTCCAGATGCTGTGCCGCACGGAGGGCATCATTCCGGCGCTCGAATCGTCGCACGCGCTGGCCTACGCCGCGAAGCTGGCGCCCGCGCTTGCCCGCGAGCAGATCGTGCTGGTGAACCTTTCCGGCCGCGGCGACAAGGACATGGACACGGTCTCCACCGCCCTCGGTCTGCCGCTGTGAGGCACGGCGTGAGCGAGGATTCATCCGACCCAACGCCCGCGCCGCGGCCGCGCGACGGCGAGTTGCCGCTGCCGCCGTGGGACTGGCGCCAGTGCCTGGCGGGGGTGGGCGCGGTGATTGCCGCCTTCCTGCTGCTGGGCCTAGCCCTTGCGATCATCGTCAGCGGCACGGGCACGGCGACCGACTCCGTCAACGGCCTCGTGCTCAGCCTGCTGCTGACGCTGCTGTTCGAAGCCGCGCTGTTCGGCGTGGCCCTCAGCTTCAGCGTCGGCCGCTTCCCCGGCGGGCTCGGCCTGCTGGGCTACCGCTGGCGGCCGCCGGGCCGCTGGGCCGGATGGACGTTCGCGGCGTGGGTGCTGGCCTATGTGGCGCTGTTCGGCTACATCGGCCTCACGCAGATTCCGGGCCTGCACTGGCTCTATCCGCAGGACAATGTGCCGCAAGGCATCTTTGAGCACGCCGCGACGATCCCCCTGGCCACGCTCCTGACCGTGATCGCGGCGCCGATCGTGGAGGAGACGTTCTTCCGCGGCTTCATCTTCAACGGGCTGCGCCGGCGCCTCGGCTTCAGCGGCGCAGCCTCGCTCAGCGGCCTGCTGTTTGCGCTGGCGCACCAGCAGGGCACGCTGATCATTCCCTTCACCGTGATCGGCGTGATCCTCGCCTGGACCTACTACCGCGCCGGCACGCTCTGGGCAAACATCGGCGCCCACTGCCTGTTCAATCTCGTCAGCGTTGTGATCGCCTTCGCCGGCAAATGAGGCCCGCGCGACCGTGTGATGGAGGGGAAATCGATGAGCCGCATCGCCGCGACGTTCGCGCGGCTGAAGGCCGAGGGCCGCACCGGGCTGGTGGCATTCATCACGGCGGGCTATCCAGACGTTGCCAGCACCGTCGAGCTGGTAGAGGCGCTGGCCGCGGGCGGCGCGGACGCGATCGAGCTGGGCGTGCCCTTCTCCGATCCGCTGGCGGACGGCGCCACGATCCAGCGCGCCGGCTGGCAGGCGCTGGGGCAGGGTGTCACGCCCTGGACCTGCCTGGACGTGGCGCGGCGGCTGCGCGAGCGCGGTCTGACGCTGCCGCTGCTGCTGATGGGTTACTACAACCCCTGGCTTGCCGCGGGCCTCAAGACCTTCGCCAGAGCCGCGGCGGAAGCCGGCATCGACGGGTTCATCGCCGTGGACCTGCCGCCGGAAGAGGCCGAGGAGTTCCTGGCGGTCACGCGGCCGCTGGAGCTCGACCTGATCTTTCTCGTCGCGCCGACCAGCAGCGCCGATCGCCTTGCCGCCGTGGCGAAGGCGGCCAGCGGCTTCGTCTACTGCGTCAGCGTCGCCGGCACAACAGGGGCGCGCGGCGATCTGCCGGCGGAACTGCCGGCGTTCATCGCCCGCGTACGCGAACAGATCCGTTTACCGCTCGCAGTGGGTTTTGGCGTCTCGCGGCCGGAGCACGTTGCGCGCATCGGGCAACTGTGCGAAGCTGCTGTCATCGGCAGCGCAATTATCGATCAGATCGATAACGCTGCGCCTCACGAGCGCGTGGCTAAGGTTCGGGAGTATGTGGAGGTCGTCACCGGTCGCAGGAGGAGCTGAGGTTCCGGCCGTGCAGAGCCGGGCGCCGCGGGCGCTCATGGGTTCTGCCGGCCGCGCCTACGCTGACGCCTCCGCGGCCGGCGTCTTTGGACCTGCCTGACGCACGGCGCACACTGCACCGACGCTGCACAGGGGCGGGTTCATGACGGTATGCCGCGGCATCAAGGGCGCCACCACGGTCGAACGCAACGCACGCGACGAGATCCTGGCCGCGACCACCGAGCTGTTGCAGCTCATGATCGAGCGCAACGGCATCGATCCAGACGACGTGGCCAGCGCGCTCTTCACCACGACCACGGATCTCAACGCCGAGTTTCCGGCCGTGGCCGCGCGGCGTATGGGCTGGACGGAAGTGCCGCTCGTCTGCGCGCACGAGCTGGACGTGCCCGGCAGCCTCGGCATGTGCCTGCGCATCCTGCTGCACGTCAACACCGAGAAGTCGGCGCGCGAAGTGACGCACGTCTACATCCGCGGCGCCCGCGTCCTGCGTCCCGACCTGGTGGCCCGCCTGCAGTAGCGCGGAACTTTCGCGTTCATACAGATAGGCAGACGCGGCGTCGCGGCGCCGCATCAAGCTGATGGAATTCAGGCTCGCACGGCCCGTGAGGGCACGCAGCGGCGGCCTGCACGGGGAGGCGAGGAGGCTCGAGATGATCGTCGTCATGAAACAGGAGGCGACGCGTGAGGACATCGATCATGTCGTCGCGCGCATCGAGGAATTGGGACTCGGCAGTCACCTGATCGAGGGCGCCGAACGCACCGTCGTGGGCGTGGTGGGCAAGACCTACCCCGAGCTGCGGCCGATGTTCGAGACGCTGAACAACGTCGACGAAGTCGTACCGATCAGTAAGCCGTACAAGCTCTCGTCGCGCGAGTTCAACCCGCCCGACACGGTGATTGAGGTGAAGGGCGTGCGCATCGGCGGCGGCGAGATCGTGGTCTTCGCCGGCCCCTGCTCAGTCGAGAACGAGGAGCAGTTAATGTCCACGGCGCGCGCCGTGAAGGCCGCGGGGGCGCACGTGCTGCGCGGCGGCGCCTTCAAGCCGCGGACTTCGCCCTACCAGTTCCGCGGACTGGGCGAAGAGGGTCTGAAGCTGCTCAAGGCCGCGTCGCTTGAGACGGGCATGCCCGTGATCACCGAGGTGATGACGCCAGAGGACGTCGATCTCGTCGCGCAGTACGCCGACATCCTCCAGATCGGCGCCCGCAACATGCAGAACTATTACCTGCTGGAAGAGTGCGGCCGCGCGCAGAAGCCGGTGATGCTGAAACGCGGCCTTTCCGGCGAAATCCAGGAGTGGCTGCTCTGCGCCGAGTACATCATCGCCCAGGGCAACCGCCAGGTGATGCTCTGCGAGCGCGGCATCCGCACCTTCGAGACGGCGACGCGCAACACGATGGACGTGAGCGCGATCCCGCTGATCAAACGGCTCTCGCACCTGCCGATCATCGGTGACCCCAGCCACGGCACGGGCAAGTGGTACCTGGTCGAGCCGATGGCGAAGGCTTCGGTGGCCGCCGGCGCGGACGGCGTGATCATCGAAGTGCACCCCAATCCCGACCACGCGCTCAGCGACGGCGCCCAGTCGCTCACCTTCGAGAGTTTTTGCAGGACGATGGAGAGCCTGGGACGCATCGGCAACGCCCTCGGCCGCCCGCTGGCAGGCGTCGCCGCGAGAGCATAAGCAGACGGGCAGTGAGGAGGCGGGCGAAGCCGATCGACTACGGGTTCGCTCGCCTCCGCATTTGCCAACGGGAGGCTGCGCCGCGCTACATGTCCTCGTAGTCGGGATGGAGTTTAAGATGCTTCGTGATGAAATCTCCTGGCAATAGCGCCAGCGGTCTCTTCGCAGCCGTATTTGCTTCCCTTATCAGCCCTCTATCGAGAGTTATGAGGTAATCACTGCCTGCGGCGACGGCTGCTGCGTAGACATGAGCGTCTTTTTGGTTGATGGCCGGGTACTCGCCGCCGCCAGTCGGCTCAGTGGGTACGCGAATTGCACCGCTGGTAATCCGCTGGGAGAGTCGATACCAGGCCGGACCCGGTCGCTTATTCTCAAGATCGCGCTCGGTCTCATCGAGCACTCCCTGAGAAGCCGTGCCGATGAGTAGTCCCCGCTCGCAGACGCTGAGGATCAGAGCTGCACCGCCGGTCGGTGAGAGTGCTGCCGCAAAGAGCGCTGATGCGTCGAAGAAGACAACAGTCGTACGATCAACGATCACCGGCTTCGACGCTCTGCGTTGCGAAGGATCCTCGCGACGATTTCTCGTTGCTCGAGCGTCGATTCATCGTCGTGCAGGAACTGGTCAAGCTCTTCATCCGTGTAGTCACGGAGCTGGATATCCCGCCTAACCCGGCGGCTTAGGAGCAGTCTCTCGATATTTGAACGGGGCACGCGATAGCCGCGGCCGATACGCGAGGCCAGCAGCACCCCATCGCGGATGTAGCGATAGACCGTCTCTTTGCTGACCTGCAGCAGCGCGGCCGTCTGCTCGACGGTGAGGATCTCGGGCTGGTCGCGTAGCACCGTCATCGTTGTCGCTCCTGCTATGCGCTGAGCATAGTGTAGCGGCCCGTCCGCCTCAGCCGCCGGATCCGCCACGGCGCTATACTGCGCCCAACGCTCCATGTAGGCGCGGAGGCGGCGATGACGGCGGTGAGCTTCGGCATCTTCGACCACCTCGACCGGCGCGAGGCGCCGCTCGCGCAGACCTTTGAGGAGCGGCTGCAACTGCTCGACGCGGCGGATGCGGCCGGCTTCCGCACCTATCACCTGGCCGAGCACCACCAGACGCCGCTCTCGATCGCGCCCTCGCCGGCCGTCTTCCTCGCCGCGGCCAGCCAGCGCACACGACGGCTGCGCTTCGGCCCGCTGGTCTATCTGTTGCCCATGTATAACCCACTGCGCCTGATCGAAGAGATCTGCATGCTCGACCAGCTCTCCGGCGGCCGCTTCGAGCTGGGTGTGGGCCGCGGTATCTCGCCCTACGAGCTGGCTTATCACGGTGTCGATCCGGAGCGTTCGCGCGAGCAGTTCCACGAGGCGCTGGAGGTCATCACCGCGGGTATGTCCACCGATCGGCTGAGCTTCAAGGGACAGTTCTACCGCTACGACCGCGTGCCGATCGAGGTTTGGCCGGCGCAGCGCCCCTATCCGCCGATCTGGTATCCGACGACCTCCGAAGACGGGCTGCGCTTCGCCGGCCGCCATGGCCTGAACGTGGTGCTGGCGGGCCGCGCCGACGGCGTCGCCGCGCAGGCGGCGATCTACCGTGAGTCGTGGCAGGCGCACGAGCACGAGCCGGGGAGACTCAATGGCCATGTGCCCGAACCGATGGTGGGCGCGAACTACAAGCTGTACGTGGCCGAGACCGACGAGGCGGCGCTGGAGGTGGCACGGCCGGCGCAGCGGGCGCACCACAACGCGCTGGTCAAGCTCTGGCACGACTTCGGCGCCGAGCCGATCGGCCGCGGCTTCACCGACGACATCGACCTGATGATCGGCCGCGGCACGGCGCTGGTGGGCTCGCCGGCGAGGGTTCGCGAGCAGGTGGCCGCCTATTTCGAGCAGTCGGGCTGCAATTACCTCGTCGTGCAGATTCACTTCGGCTGCATGACGCACGAGCAGGCGCTGCGTTCGCTGCGCCTCTTCGCCGAGGAGGTGATGCCGGCCTTCGCGGCCCCGCCGGCGGCAGCGGCGGCCTCTTGAGCGGCGGCCGAAGCGCGAATCCGTGTGATACTTCCGCCATGAAACGGGAGCCTGCCCCTCGCGGCGGAGGAACCGCATGACGGGCGCGCCGGTGCTGTGGCATCATCCCTTCTCCGTCACGCTCGACGTGTTCGAGGGGCCGCTGGATCTGCTGCTCTCGTTGGTGCACGCCGCCAGGCTGGAGATCACCGACGTCTCGCTCGTGACGATTACGAGCCAATACCTCGCCTACATGCGCGAGTTGCAGCAGGTCGATCACCGCGACCTGGCGGACTTCGTCGCCATCGGCGCCCGGCTGATCGAGTTGAAGTCACGCGCCTTGCTGCCCTCGCCGCCGCCGCTTGAGCCGAGCGAAGACGCGGAGCCCGATGCCGAGAGCCTGGCGGAGCTGCTGCGCCGCTATCAGCAGTTCAAGCAGGCGGCGGCGGTACTGCGTGAGCGCGAAGCGGAGCTGGTGCGCGCCTTTCCGCGGCTGGCGCCGCTCCCGGACGTGCCGCCCTTGCCGGGTCTCAGCCAGGTGACGCTCGAGCGGATGGCGGCGATCGTCGGCCGCGCCCTCGCCCGCGCCGAGCCGCCGCCCGGGCCGGGGCGCTATGCGCGCCCTCAGTTCAGTCTGCGCCAGAAGATGCATGAGATCGCGGCCATGCTGCGGATCGGCGGGCGACTGCGATTCGCCCGGCTGGTCGACGAATGCCGCTCGCGCGACGAGATCATCGTGCTGTTCTTCGCCGTGCTGGAGATGGTGAAGGCGCGAGTGCTGGTTCCCGTGCAGCCCGAGTTGTTTGGCGAAATCCTGCTGGTGTCAGCTCCGCCGGAGCATTCCACAGCGACGAACGGCGCGGACACCCTGGCCGCGTCTACCGCGGTCGCCGCCAACGAGCGCGGCTCAGAGACCGAGCTTGCCGGGGTTGAGGATGCCGAGCGGATCGGCGGCGTGCTTGATCGCGCGCAGGAGGTCCATGCCTGAGCCGTGTTCGCGCGGCATCAGTGCCGCCAGCCGCAGTCCCGCGCCGTGGCAGTACTCCATCGAGCCGTCAAGATCTTGCGCTAACCTCAACGCCGCGTCGATTGCGGCGGCAAACGTCTCGCGATCGTCCGGGGTGCGGGCGCGGCGGAAGAGTGTGGCGCTGAACAGCTCCGGGCTGTTCCACAGACCCCACTCGCCGATCGAGACGCCGCGACCGAGCAACAGTTGCTCCGCCCGCGCCTTGAACTCGAGTACATGCGACGGCGGCAGGCTCACATGAATGAAATCGAACAAGACGCCGGCCGGCAGCCAGTCCGGCATCTGCGCCGGCTGTTGCTGGCGGCGGCGCATCTCCTCCGCGATCACGTGCCGGTCGCGCCAGAACCGGCGCGAGCGCGCCGGCGGCAGCCGCACCGCACCATGCCGCTCCAGCAGCTTTCGTGCCCGCCGCACCAGCGCGCGAACTTCCTCACGCAGACCCTGAAAGCCGGCGAAGAGGATTCCCGGCTCGCCGGCCGGTGTGGTGAGCCGTTCTCCGCTGCGCTCGCCGGAGAAGGTCTGGCCGAAGTCGATCACCGTGGGGCTGAAGCCCGCGGCAAAGAGCGCCTGGATCGCGCGGTAACCTTCGTCGAACCCGGCGAACCGGTAGCCCAGCAGCGCCTCGGTCTCTGGCTTTGGAAACACGCGCAGCACGACCTCGGTGATCACACCCAGCGCGCCCTCCGCGCCGGCAAACAGCGCCCGGAGCCGCGGCCCCGTCGAGGAGCGCAGCGCCGGGCGCGTACGCACGATCGTGCCGTCGCCCAGCACCGCGGTGAGGCCGAGCGCCTGGTCGCCCATCGAACCGTAGCGGCCGCCCAGGTAGCCGAGGCCGTTGGTTGAGAGCGTGCCGCCGGCCGTGGCGATGGGGAAGGTCCAGGGGTCGTGGCCGACGATCAGGCCGTGCGGCGCGAGCGCGGTCGCAAGGTCGGCAAGCACGACGCCGGCCTCTATATGCGCGGTGCGATCCTCGGCTGAGATGGCAATGATCCGGTTCAGCGAGCGCGTGTCGAGCACCACGCCGGGCTGCGTCACGCGCACGCCGCCCATCAGGCCGGTGCCGCCGCCGAACTCGACCAGCGGCACGCGCTCTCGGGCAAGCACGCGCATGATCGCCGCCACCTGCTGCGTGCTTTGCGGCCGCACAACGGCCAGCGGCGCCTCGCCGTCCGGCACGGACGCCGGCACGCCGCGCGTGCGCTGCAAGAAGTCGCGCGCAAAAGCGGCGAGAGCTTCCGGCTGCGTGAGCACGCGCTCACCGCCGATCGCCGCGCGCAGCGCCGCCAGCAGCCGCTCGCGATCCTCGACTGTTGCGGCGCCTGCGACTCGAGCCGGCGAGGACGGTACGGCGGGCGTCTGGTCGCCGGCGAGCAGGTTGTCGCGGCCGTCGCGTACGGGCATGGCGTTAGTATAGTGGGACAAGCGACGGTTCCACCGACTTCCGATGGAGATCCATCCGCCCGACGCCAATCCGGTGATCGCCGCTTGCTTGCGTGGTCCGCCGGACAATCGGCATGGTCGCCGACCGCGCTCGGACAAGATATGCGCAGTGCCGACGAGCAAGGCCCCGGACGAGCGTCTGCCCGTACCCCCCGGCCCGCAGCCGTCCCTGCGGCGCGCCTCACCTCACAGGCAGCCAGCCGGGCGGCGCGAGCCACGATCGACACGGTGCGCGAGGCAGTACGCCGCCTGCCCAGCCCGTTCGGACCGGCAGCGCCCAGTGTTCGGGCGCCAAAGGTCGCCGCGCCTGCACCGTTGCGGCAACCGCAACCGCCCCCGTCCGCCGCACCCACGTCTGACGAAGCGGCCGAGATCGCCGCGAGCGGTCTCTTTGATCCCGCCTATTACCGTAGGCAGCTCGCGAAGGCCGAAGGCGAGGACGCCGCCGCCGGTGGGTCTGCCGGCCGGCTGCGCGTGGCTTTCGCCGATCTCGTGTCACCGGAGACCGACTCGCGGGACGCCCTGCTGCAACACTTCGTTGCGGGCGGCGGCAGCGGCGGCCTCGCGCCGCATCCGCTGTTCGAGTCCGCCGCGTACTTGCGCGCCAACCCCGACGTGGCAGCGGCCGGTATGAATCCGCTTACCCACTATCTGCGCTATGGCTTTCGTGAGGGCCGCGGCCCGGGTCGCCTCTTTAATCCCCGTTTCTACCTCGATGCGCACCCCGATCTGCCCCGCGACAGTAACCCTCTGCAGCACTATGTGCAGCGCGGCCTGGCCGAGGGCCGCCGTGGCTGGAGCGACGCTGATGCCGAAGCGCTGCTGTCTGCCGTGACTCTCAATCCAGGAACGGCACGCTGCCTCGCCTATCGCGGGCGCCCTCGCGACGACGCCAACGCCGCGGACCTCCCCTGGCAAGGGCTCCGGTTTGGACTGTTCGCCAGCAGCGACGGGAATTACTTCTGCACTGCGCTGCGCGATCTGCTGGCGGACGGACTCTCGCGTTGCGGGATCGCGCCGCTGCTGTTGGACGAGCGATCGCAACCACCGCCCGATCTCAGCGCGTATCTGGTCGTCGCTCCAGACGAGTTCTTCACGCTGGGTCAGGGCGTGTCCATGGCCGAGGCGTTTCCGTTCACGCGCACGGTGCTGTTCAACGTGGCGCCGCTCGATGCGCTTGGGTTCGCTCGCAGCCTCACCTGGTTCAGCCGTGCCGCCGCCGTGCTCGACTGCAGCTTCTAGACGGCGGAAACGCTGCAAACGCTTGGCATCGACGCCCACTTTCTGCCGGCGGGGTATCTGCCGCGGTTTGCCCCATACGCGCCGAAGTCGGCGCTGCCCGACATCCTCGCCGTCAGAGGCTTGCCGCCCGCGGTGCGGCACGCCGCCCCGGCTGCAGATGACCGCTTCAGCGATCGACCGCTCGATCTGTTGTTTGTCGGTGCGCCTACCGAACGCCGCCGCCGATTCTTCGCGCAGAGCGGCCTCGTCCTCAGCCGATTCACCTGCTGCCTGCATCTGCCGGAAGGGGGACTGCAGCGAGCGGGCGTCCCGACGGCCCTGAATCCAGCGGCGGCAATCGGGCTCGCGCAACGTTCGAAGATTTTGCTGCATGTGCACGAATCAGACGTGCCGACTTTTCCATGGCAGCACATAGTCCATCTCGGCATCTGGCAGCGGGCCCTGGTGGTGACGGAACCGTGTGCGCCCGTGCCGGGCCTGCGGGCTGGCGAGCACTATCTCGCCTGCCGGCTGTCCGAGTTGCCCGACCTGTTAACCTGGCTGCTGTCGACGGGACCGGGCGCCGCCCAAGCCGAGGCGATTCGCCGGCGCGCGTTCGCCGCGCTCGTCCGCGAATACGACCTCACCGCCTGGCTGCGCTCGCTGCTGCCGGCGGTGCTGAACGCGGTGGCGCCATGAGCTGGAGAGAGGACGGTCCGCCAGCGAATGCGGGTGGGTCCGCGATCACCGTGTACGAAACCGGTGACGTGCGGCGCGGCGACGTAGGTGTCGTGGTACCGCTGTACGATCACGAACGCTTCATCGTCGCGACGCTGGACTCCGTGCTTGCACAGGATCCCGCGGAGCTGCAGCTTGTAATCGTCGATGACGGCGGACCGGGTCCGGCATGCGCAACGGCGCTGGAGTGGCTGGAACGGCATGGGAGCGGATTCGCCGGCGCTCGCCTGCTTCAGCACCGCCGCAATCTGGGAGGCGCGGCGGCCCGCAATACGGCGGTGAACTGTACTGCGTCCGAATTCGTGTTCATGCTCGACTCGGATAACATCCTCCTGCCATCCTGTGTGTCGCGCTGTCTTGCCGCGCTTCGCGACTCCGACGCGGCGTTTGCCTACCCGATGCTGGAGATCTTCGGCGAAGAGGTGGGCGTGATGAATCTTGGACTTTGGGAGCCTGAACGACTGGCCCACGGCAACTACATCGACACACTGGCGCTGATCCGCCGCCAAGCGTGGCTGAGCGTGGGCGGGGCCACCTCGATGAGCGTCCCCGGCTGGAACGACTACGAGCTGTGGTGCAAGTTCGTCGAGCACGGTTACTGGGGTGTGCAGGTGCCGCAGATCCTTGCGCGGTACCGCGTGCACCGTGGCTCGAACCTGCGTGCCATCACGAATCGCCCGGAAAACCTGTCGCGGCTCATCGCTGAGATGAAGCGCTTGCATCCCTGGTTGAAGCTTTCCGCACCGGAGGCAGCCGCGACGAACGCAGAGTAAGGTCGGAGCCGCGGTGGTCGCGATCCGGCGCTGCGCGCGCCGAGCGGTGGCATGCGCGGAGCATTCGGGGCGACGTACAATCGCCATGACCCCGGTCCGCGTGCGAGCAGAAGATGGCGCTTCTCCAGGCGACGATCAGAGACGAAACTCCGGCGGCCGCATCGCTGCCCGAAGGACGCGCTCGCGCGGGAGAGAGCGCGCCGCTGCCTTTGCAGGATGCGGCGTCGGCGGCGCTGCTGCACGGCCAGTACGACAACATGCTGAGCTGCATCCGTTGTGGCCTCTGCCTCAGCGTTTGCCCGACGTATCAGATCAGCTTCGCCGAGGAGGAAGGCCCGCGCGGCCGGATCGCCATGGCACGCGCTGTCGCCGAAGGCCACCTGCCGCTGACCGCAGACACCGTCGAGCACTCGCAGACCTGCCTGCTCTGCGACGCCTGCACCGCGATCTGCCCGGCCGGCGTGCGCATGGAGCCGCTGGGCACGATGATGCGCGAGGTCTTCCTGCGCAACCGTCCGCACGGCCGGCGCGAGCGATTGCTGCGCTGGCTCGTCTTCCAGAAGCTGTTCGCCGACATGGACCGCTTCCGCCGCGCCTGCCGCCTGGGCCGCATCTACCAGCGCAGCGGCGCCCGCTGGCTGCTGCGCAAGAGCCGCCTGCTGGCGCTCTTCCGCCTCGCCATGCTCGAGTGGCTGCTGCCGCAGATGCCGGGCCGGTTTCTCGTGCCGCGCGGCCAGCGCTGGCGGCCGGCAGGCGGCGAACCGAATCGCCGGGTGGGACTGTTCGCCGGCTGCATCATGAGCACGGCCTACGCCGAGACCGACCGCGCCACGGCGCGCATGCTGGCTCGCTCAGGCGCCGAGGTTGTGGCCGTGGCCGGGCAGGGCTGCTGCGGCGCCCTGCACGTGCACAACGGCGAGGTCGAGGGCGCCCGTGCGCTGGCGCGGCGCAACATCGAGGCCTTCGAGCGCATTCCGGACGCCGCGATCGTCGTCAACGCCGCGGGCTGCGGCTCGACGCTGAAGGGCTACGGCCACCTGCTGCACGACGATTCCGCCTATGCCGAGCGGGCCAGCGCCTTCGCCGCACGCGTGCGCGACGTGAACGAGGAGCTGGCGGCCGCGAACCTGCCCGCCGCCAGCGCCGCCGCGGACCTGACGGTGACTCTGCAGGAGCCCTGCCACCTGGCGCACGCGCAGCGCATCCGCGAGGCGCCGCGACGTTTGCTGAAAGCCCTCCACGGGCTGACGCTCGTAGAGATGAGCGAGCCCGCGCTCTGCTGCGGCAGCGCCGGCATTTACAACGTGCTGCAGCGCGAGCGTGCGGACGCGTTGCAGGCGCGCAAGATCGAGAATGTGCGTGCCAGCGGCGCCCCCGTCGTGGTCACTTCGAATCCGGGCTGTCAGTTGCAGCTCGAATCGGGGTTGACACGGACCGGGCTGGACGTGCGCGTGCGCCACATCGTGGACCTGCTCGACGAAGCCTACGGTGGCGCCGCGGCGGGCGATGTGTTCGAAGAGCCGGGGCGCTGACGAACACTATCGACCGTCTACAGGCGCAGCGGTGATCGCGTGGCTGTGCCAGCGGCTGAGCCACAGGCCGACCAGCGCTGCCAGCACGCCGGTGATCGAGTCGAGGTGGTAGTGGTTGCCCGTGGCCGCGACGGCGAAGGCCATCGCGATCGGCAGCGCGGCGCCGGCCAGCGGCCCGATCAGGCGCGGCCCCCGCCAGCAGAGGCACAGCCCCATCAGCAACGCCCAGCCGACGTGGATGCTGGGCAGCGCTCCGTACACATCGAAGCCGGCCTTCGGCTCAACCGCGTTGTACAGGCGCGAGGCGGCGAGGTTCGTGAAGCCGAGGTCGGGCACCAGGTGCGGCGGCGCCACCGGATAGTATTCGCAGGCCAGGGCGATCAGGCCGGAAATCAGCATCGCGTCGCGCATCAGCACGAACAGCGGCCGCTGGCGGCTGTACAGCCAGACCGCGATCAGCACGATCAACGGCAGGTGCAGGAAGAGATAGATGCCGTTGGCAGCCAGGCCGACGAGACGGTCGGTGTGCGCCAGGCGATAGAGCGCGTGCTCGTTGAACAGGTGCAGCGCCCGCTCCAGATCGACCAGCCGCCGCGCGTGCTCGATCGCCAGCCGCCGCCGCTCGTCGGCAGAGAACAGCCGTCCAAGAATGGCAGAGTTGAGAACGTAGGCGCCGCCGGCCGCGATCACGGCGAGCTGTACGGGCAGATCGCGCCGCCAGCGCGGCGATCGTCCACGGCTGAAAGGGCGAGGGCTCGGGCGGTGTGGCGTCATGCAGGCACCTGCCGCGGGCAGATCCGCGGAACCCGCTCAGCCAGACGATGCGTGTGCAGACGAAACCGCGTCAACCCCGGTTCGCTTGCGCGGCCTCCAGTCCGGCTCCCCAGATCAGCCGCGCCGGCCAACTCGCGGTCTCGGCGCTGCTGCCAGCGGCCGCACGGCTGCGCTTTCGCCTGTGGCAGCGCGAGGGGTGGGGTTCGTCTTGCCACCGGGCACGCTCGCCGCGGCGTTCCCGCCGGGTTTGCGGCCCTGCCCGAGGCTGCACCTTCTTGCCGTCCTCGCCGCGGTACCATGGTCCTGCTGGGTCGGCCGGCGCGGCCGGTTGACTGTTGACTCAGGACCCGTGGGGAACGGACGGGAGCAACGCGATGCTCGATGAAGCGATTCTGAAGGAGCTGCGCGCCATCGTCGGGCCGGCGCAGGTCCATGACCAGCCCGGCCAGCTCGTCGCCTACTCGATCGACGGGACCTTCGCGCAGAACCCGCCCGATGCGGCAGTGACGCCGGCCACGACAGAAGAGGTGGCGCAGATCGTAAAGCTGGCCGCCCGCGAAGGGTTGCCGCTGCTGCCGCGCGGCGCCGGGACGAGCCTGGCCGGCGGTGCCATCCCAATCGGCGGCGGCATCTTGCTTTCGCTGGCGCGGATGAACCGCATCCTCGAGATCGACACGGCCAACGCCGTCGCTACCGTGCAGCCGGGCGTCGTCACAGCCGAACTGCAGGCCGCGGTGGAAGAGCTCGGGCTGTTCTATCCGCCGGACCCGGCCAGCCTCAACCAGTCCACGCTCGGCGGCAACGTGGCCTGCAACGCCGGCGGCCCGCGCTGTCTCAAGTACGGCGTGACCAAGGACTACGTGCTCGGGCTGACCGTGGTGCTGGCCGACAGCAGCGTGCTCAAGCTGGGTGGAAAGCTGGTCAAGAACGTGACCGGTTACCAGCTCATTCAGCTCTTTGTCGGCTCGGAGGGCACGCTGGGCGTGATCACGGAGATCGTGCTGCGCCTGCGTCCGCTGCCGCGCCGGCGCTGCACCGCCGCGGCCTACTTCGACACCCTGGAGCACGCTTCAGAGGCGGTGGCCGCGATCATCGCCGCCGGCATTCTGCCCGTGACGCTGGAGATGATGGACAAGACCACGATCAACGTCGTGGAAGACTACCTGCAACTCGGACTGCCGCGCGAGGCCGAAGCGATGCTGCTGCTCGAACAGGACGGCAGCGACGAAGCGGTGGCGCGGGCGGAGGTCGAACGCATGGCGGAGATTTGCGGCTGCCACGGCGCCGTTTCCGTCTCCGTCGCGGCGGACGCGGCGGAGCGCGACGCGCTGTGGAGGGCGCGGCGCGCCGTCTCCGGGGCGCTGGGCCGGGTGCGGCCGAACAAGCTGGGCGAGGACATCGCCGTACCCCGCAGTGAGGTGCCGGAGATGGTGCGGCAGGTACGTCGCATCTCCGAACAGGCAGGACTGCCGATCGCGGTCTTCGGCCACGCGGGCGACGGCAACCTGCACCCCAACATCCTCTTCGACCGGCGGATCGAGGGCGAGATGGAGCGCGTCGAGCAGGCGGCAGCGGCGATTTTCCGCGCGGCGTTGTCCCTGGGCGGCACGCTCTCCGGCGAGCACGGCATCGGCTCGCTCAAGAAAGAGTTCTTGGAAGAGGACCTGGGGCCGCTGGCCGTGGGATTGATGCGCGGCATCAAGCAGGTGTTCGATCCGCATGGTGTGTTCAGTCCGCACAAGGTCTTCCCGGAGGGCGGCGGCGCGGCCCGAGCGGACTTCCTGCGCGCCCTGCCCTCGCTCGACGGCTGGACGCCTGGCTAGGGGAAACGCCGCCGGCGCCCGCCGTCGCGCGTAACGCGGCCGGCACGAGCGGCTACGATGTCTGCAGTACCGAATCAGGCTGACGGAGGGAGCGAGAATGCGGCTCGAAGGCAAGGTCGCGCTGGTTACCGGCGGCGCCACGGGCATCGGCCGGGGCATCTGTGAGCGCTTCGCCAAAGAAGGCGCGGATGTGGTGGTCGACTACGTCGGCAGCGGCGATCAGGCGGACACCCTGGTCCAGGAAGTGCAGCAGGCCGGCCGCCGCGGCGTGGCGATCGCCGCCGACATCTCGCAGGCAGACGACGTGACCAACCTGTTCGCGCAGGCGATCGCCCAGATGGGGCGGATCGACATTCTCGTCAACAACGCGGGCATCGAGAAGCGCATCCCCTTTTTGGAGACGCCGATCGAAGAGTACGACAAGATCATGGCCGTCAATCTGCGCGGCGCCTTTCTCTGCGCCCAGGCGGCAGCTCGCGACATGGTGACGCGCAATCAGGGCCGGATCATCAACATCTCCTCGATTCACGAGGATCTGCCGTTTCCGGGCTACACGCCGTACTGCGCCTCGAAGGGCGGTATGCGCATGTTCATGCGCAACATTGCCGTCGAGCTGGCGCCGCAGGGCATCACCGTGAACAATATCGCGCCCGGCGCGATCGCGACGCCCATCAACACGGCCACGTTGCAAGACCCGAATCTGGTGCGTCAGCTCGACGAGATCATTCCCGCCGGCCATCTGGGCACGCCCGAAGACGTGGCGGCCGTTGCCGTCTTTCTGGCCTCAGACGAGGCCGCCTACGTCACCGGCAGCACCTACTTCGTCGACGGCGGCATGATTCGCTTCGCCAGACCACTGTGACGGCCGGCTTCAGCGGCCGCTGAAGCTCGGCGCTCGGTGCTCGATGAAGGCGCTGACCGCCTCCAGGTGGTCCTGCGAGAGCATGCTGGCGCCCTCATAGGCGAGCGACGTCTCGAAGGCAGCGTTGGCGATCAGCTTGAGGGTCTTGTTGACGGAGAGCTTGGTCCACTGCACGGCCAGCGGCGGCAGCGCGGCCAGCGTGCGGGCGAAGGCCAGCCCTTCGGCCTCGAGCTGCTCCGCCGGCACGGCCTTGTTGATCAAGCCCATCGCCGCCGCCTCGCGCCCCTCGATCAGTTCGCCCGTCATCAGAAACTGCTTGGCGCGGTGGGGACCGAGCAGCAGCGGCCAGAGCAGCGCGCCGCCGTCGCCGGCCACGAGGCCGACGTTGACGTGCCGGTCGCCGATCTTGGCGCCTTCCGCCGCGAAGACGATGTCGCAGCAGAGCGCGAGCGTGGCGCCGAGGCCAACCGCGTGGCCGTTGATCAACGCGATCAGCGGCTGCGGCAGGTCGAGTATGCGGTCGACGATCTGCTTCCCCTCGCGCATGGTGTGCGCGATGTCGCGCTGGCGCCAGGTGGCGCGCATGTTATGCACGTCGCCGCCGGCCGAAAAGGCACGCCCCGCGCCCGTGAGCAAGACCACGCGCGTCTCCTCATCGGCGGCGACGTCGACCCAGATGTGCGCCAGCTCCGAGTGAATCGGCGGCGCGATCGCGTTCAGGCTTTCGGGATTGTTGATCGTGATCTTGAGAATGCCGGCCTCCGGCCGCTCGCAGACCAGGTGCTTGTACGCGCCGTAGTCCTGCATCTTGCCTGTCCTCCTGCCGGCCAGGTGCGGCCGAGCCGCAACGCCAGACGGGGCTCACGTTTGCATCGGCGCAAGCGTACCGCAGCCGGCGCAAAAGTGCGCCCGATGGTGTATAAGGTGTATAAAATGAAGCGACTCGGCAGACGTCAGCCGGCGAAGGAGAGCCCGATGGTCGCGCAGCAGCAACGGCAGGCCTATCAGGACGCGGTGAGCGCCGAGCGCTTCGCCGCCGCGAAGACGTATGAGCAATACGTCGGCAGCATCCGGAACAACCGCGAGAAGTTCGCGGACAACTTCGCCGGGACGCACGTGGCGGACGGTCTCGCAAGGCGCCTGCAGGCGCTGGCGGCGCGCCCGGACGGCCCGGCGCAGCTGCTGGTGCTCGGCGAGGACTGGTGCCCCGACGTCTACCGCGGTGTGCCCGTGGCCAGGCGCATCGCCGATGCGGCGGGGCTCGAGCTGCGCGTGCTCGAACGCGATCAGAACCTCGACGCGGCCGAGCCGTTCAAGCTGGGCGGCGAATTCCTCTCGATCCCGGTCTACGTCTTCTACACGAAGGATCATCGCTACATCGCGCACTGGATCGAGCGGCCCAAGCTGGCGAACGAGCAGATGCGCGAGGCGCTCTCCCCGATCTTCGGCCCGTCCGGCACGCGCCAGCTCACCGAGAAGCTGGGGCGGCCACCCACTGAGCAGGAGAAGGCGGCCGCGATCGCCGAGCGCGAGCGCAACTACGACGAGTTTCAGCGCAGCAGCCCCTTCTGGGCCGGCTGGCGCGACGCCACGGTGCAGGAAGTCACGGAGCTGCTGGAGGCGGCGCTCGGCGCGTAGACAACGCATCGGCCACCGCACCGCCGCCGGCAGCCAAAGCTCGTTGGGCCGCGAATTGGCCCGGCGCCGAGATCTGCCACCCGGCAGCCTGCACAGGACCGAGAACGAACAGCGCCGCGAGCCAGCCGCTCATCTGGTCGGGCGAGTAGGGGGTGCTCGCTTCCAGCCACCAGGCGATGGTGCCGAGGAACGCCGTGACGGAGAAGGCGATACCAACGGCCTCGGGAATGCCGGTGGCCGAGCGGCCGCCCTCCCCGAGCCGCCAGCGCTCCTTCAGGACCGATTCGACATAGCCTCGCACCTGCGCTTCGAAAGCGTGGCTGCCCCGAGTCGCCATCAGCGCGCGATAGAGAGCGCCGTGCTCCGCCACGTGCTCGAAGATGCGCCGCATCGCGCGGAAGATCTCGTTGAGGAATACTTCGGGAGCGCCGCTTGGGCTGGTTGGACCGATGCTGCGCGCGAGTCCGTCCAGCATGTCCGCAATGAGTCTCTCCAGCAGCTCTTCCTTGTCCCGGTAATGCCGGTAAAACGTGGCGCGATTGATCATCGCCCGCTCGGCAAGGTCGTTCACGCTGATCGCGGCGTCCCCCTTTTCCACGATAAGTTCGATCATTGCCGCGCGTATGGCGCGCTCGGTGCGCCGGACACGCAGATCGCCGCGGCCCTCGTTCTGCGACATTTGCGCCTCGTTGCTGCCTATGCGCCATCGTGACGGCATTGTTCATCGACTTCGCGGGGATTGGCCGCCTACGCTCGATATGCAGCACAGTGTCGCATACGCGGCGCGGTGTTGCTACCGGGCGGAACCACGACGCCTTGATGGAGGAGCCGAGCATGGGAGCCGATGAAAACATCACGATCGTGTTGGAAACCTTCCGCGCCGTCGAGCGGCGCGACCGCCAGCGCCTGAACGAGCTGTATCATCCCGAGGTCGAGTTCCGCTGGCCGCCGTCGCTCGTCAGCACGCTTGGCAGCGAGCGGGTGGAGCTGTGGGACGAGCTGCAGCCGACGGCCGCCGAGCGCGAGATGGATCCGCGGGTGGTTGCGGCGGCAGGGGACGAGGTTGTGGTGCTCTGGCACTGGCGAGCGGCGAGCCCAAGCGGCGCGTACGTTGCCGAGCCGGTGCTCGGCCTCTACCGCGTTCGCGACGGCAAATTTGCCCGTGCCCAGAAGTTCTTCTTCGACGCGGCAGCGGTTGCCGCCTTCATCGCGCGGGTCAAGCGGGAGCGGGCGGGCGCGCCGGGCGAGGCGACGTCGACCGCGCCGGTGTAGCCCGGCCGTCACTCCCAGCGGAACAGCCGCACGGAGACGGCAAAGCTGGCCACCAGCCAGCCGGCGAGCACGGCAGCGTCCACCCACAGCGGATTCAGTGCCGCCACGTGGACGGTGGACTGACGCAGCGCGTCGCCGAGGTAGGTGAGCGGCAGGGCGCGGGCCACCGGCTGCAAAAAGGCGGGGCCGGCGTCGATCTCGAAGAAGATGCCGGAGAGAAACAGCATCGGCAACGCGATGAACTGCACGAGAGGCATCGCCGACTCGGCCGAACCGGCGAAGGCGCCGACCACGAAGCCCATCGCCACGAAGGCCAGCGTGCCGAGTACGATGAAGAACAGCAGTGCGGGCAGGTCGCGCGTGAAGTCGACGTGGAAGAAGAGCTTGCCCACGCCGATCAGGATCACCGCCTGGATCACGGAGATCAGCACGCGCTGCGCCACCTGGCTGGCAACGAGGGTGCCACGGCGCAGCGGTGTGGCGCCGAGCCGGCGCAGCAGCTTCGATTCGCGCTGTGTCACCAGCGTCACCGCCGAGTACAGACCAAGCTGCATCAGCGACATGGCGAGGATGCTGGGCACGAGGTAATCGATGTAGCGCGAGTTCTGCGCGCTTGTAGAGCGCGCCTCCAGCGTGACACGCGCCGGCGTTCCCGCCAGTTGCCGGTCGAAGCCGTCCACCACCTGCCGCAACACCGGTAGCACCACGCTCTGCGCCGCGGTGCTGCCAGGGTCGGCGTAAACCTGCACCGCGGCCGGCTGGCCGGGCTGATCAAGCGCGTCCGGCACGATCACCACGGCCGCGCGGTCGCCGTGGCCGAGCCGCTTCAGCTCGGTCTGCTCATCGCCGTGGTGGATCTTGAAGATCGGGACCTGCTGCAGCGCTTGCACGAGCCGATCCGCGTTTGGGCCCGCCTGCTGCTCGACCACTCCCAGCGCGTAGTGCGGCGTGCCCTGGTTGCCGAAGATCAGGCCGAAGACCGCGATGAAGAGCACGGGGATCGCGAAGGAGAAGATCACGGCGGAGGGTTCTCGCACGAAGGAGCGCAGGTAGGCGCGCGTCAGCTCGATGAAGGTCGCCATGACTGGTCCGTCCTAATCGCGGAAACGCCGCCCGGTCAGCTTCAAGAACACGTCTTCCAGCGTGGCGCCGCGCACCGAAAGCCCTTCGATCGGCACGCCCCGCCGCGCCGCCCAGGCGAGCAGGCCGGCCATCGTTGCCGGCACATCGCTGCTGTAGAGCGTCCAGTCGGTGTCGTCCGCGTGGGCGCCGCTCACGGCCGGCAGCGCCGCCAGCTCGCCCTGGCCGCCACCGTCCGCGTGAAACAGCACCGCGCTCTCGTCGAACGTGTCGCGAATCAACTCACGCGGTGAGCCCAGCGCCACGATGCCGCCGCGCTCGATGATCGCCACGCGATCGCAGAGGCGCTCGGCTTCTTCCAGGTAGTGCGTGGTGACCAACACCGTCACGCCGCGTGCCTGCAGGCGGCGTACGACTTCCCAGAGGTTGATGCGCGCCTGCGGATCGAGGCCGTTCGTCGGTTCATCAAGGAAGACCAGCTCAGGGTTGTTGACCAGCGCCAGCGCCACCGAGAGCCGCTGCTGCTGCCCGCCGGAGAGCTGCTTCACCAGCTTGCCGGCGCTCTCCTCCAGGCCGAAGTCGGCAAGAAGCCGTTCAGGCGACAGCGAGCGGCGGTAGAAGCGAGCGAAGAGGCGCAACAGCTCCTGCACCTTCAGCCGCGGGAAAAGCGATGGCGTCTGCAACTGCACGCCGATGCGTTGCTTGATCGTCTCGCGATCGCGGCGCACGTCGAGCCCAAGCACGCTCACGCGGCCGGCATCGGCCTCGCGCAACCCTTCGAGAATCTCGACGGTGGTGGTCTTGCCCGCGCCGTTGGGGCCGAGCAGGCCGAAGATTTCGCCCTGTCGCACGCCGAAGCTGATGCCGTCGACGGCGGTCACAGCGCCATAGCGCTTCACCAGCCCGTCGACCGTGACAATCGCCTGCCGGTCAGACGGTGTCGCGTCCGGGAGATCGGGCGCGCGGGCGCGCGGTTGTTCCATGCGAGCGGACATGGCAAGCGGCCCCTGGCTGCGCGGACGGCCGCGCGAACGCAGCTCACGCCGAGCATACGAACTCTGTGAAAGAATGCGCAAGCAGCCTGCCGGTGCAGTGTGCCTAGGAGGAGCCTATGCTATGGTGAGTTGGCTCTGACGGGCGATCGCTGCGCGCGGCGCGAACGGGTGGAAGAGACGGCGCGGGAGCCGCGCACAGCGCCGAAACCGGGCCGAAGCACGCGGTCACGCCGCCCCACGCAGGCCGCTGTTCGAGGACTCACCTTGACCAGGTTCCAACGTTTGGCCCTGGCGACGGCGGTCGCCACCTATCTGCTGGTCGTGATCGGCGGCACGGTGCGCGTCACGAATTCGGGCCTCTCCTGCCCGGATTGGCCGGCCTGCCACGGCCGCCTCGTGCCCACGGCCGACGGTCACGTGCTGATCGAGTACTTCCACCGCCTGTTCGCCAGCCTGGTCAGCGTGCTGATCCTGGCGACGGCCGCGGTCGCGTGGCGCTGGCACCGCCGCGATCGCGCCGCCGTGACGCTGGCGAGCGCGGCGATCGGCGTGCTGATCGTGCAGATCTTGCTCGGCGGCGCCACCGTCACGCAAAAGCTCTCGCCGGAAATCGTCACGGCGCACCTCGCCACGGCGATGCTGCTGCTGGCCACGGTGACGCTGACCGCGGCCACGGCGCTGGCGCGGGGAAGACCGTTCGCCCGGGCGGGCAGCGTGCCGCTCGCGCGAGCACGCGCCTTCCGTGCTGCGGCGGTTGCCGCGGCGGCGGGCATGTATGTGCTGCTGCTCAGCGGCGGCTACACCGCCAGCTCCGGCGCCGGCACATCGTGTTCGGGCTGGCCGCTCTGCAACGGCCAGGTCATTCCCGGCGGCAGCCGCTTCGTTCACATTCACTTCTTCCATCGCTTCGTCGTCGTGCTGGTGACCGTTGCCTTCGCGCTGCTGGTTTGGGCGGCATTGCGCTGGCTGCGCGGCAATCCGGCCGCGCAGCGCATGGTGCGCGACAGCTTCGGCCTGTTCCTGCTTCAAATCTTCATCGGCGCGCTGAACGCGTGGACGAAGCTGCTGACACCCATCCGTGTGCTTCACCTTGCCGTCGGTGCGGCGCTGTGGACGGCGCTCGTGCTGATCGCGTGGACCGGCTTCGCCCTGACGCGGCAGGAGATGACCACCACCGTCGAGACGCCCGCCGCCGGGATCGCTGCCGGGCCGGAGCGCCGCGCGCCGCGGCCGGGTCGCTCGCAGGAGGCGGCGGGATGAGCCTCGGCCTGCGCGCGGGCGAATCCGCGACCAGACCAGTGCCCCTGCCCCGGCAGCACGGCGCCGCGCCGCTTCCCGTTATCGACGCGTCGCAGCCGCGCCTGCGCCGCCTGCTGGCGACGCTGCATGCCTACATCGCCCTGACTAAGCCGCGCATCATCGAGCTGCTGCTGGTGACGACGATCCCGGCCATGCTGCTCGCGGCGAAGGGCTGGCCGGGCTGGCGGCTGATCTTGGCGACCACGTTGGGGGGCTACCTGGCCGCCGGCGGCGCCGGTGCAATCAACTGTTATCTCGACCGCGATGTCGACGAGCTGATGGTGCGCACGCGCCGCCGGCCGCTGGTCACGGGCGAGATCTCCGCGCGTCGCGCGCTCGTGTTCGGCATCACGCTCGGCGTGGCCGCCTTCTTCGAGATGTGGCTGTGGGTCAACCTGCCCAGCGCCGTACTCTCGATGGCCGCGCTTGGCTTCTATGTCTTCGTCTACACGCTCTGGTTGAAGCGCAGCACGCCGCAGAACATCGTGATCGGCGGCGCTGCCGGGGCGATGCCGCCGGTGATCGGCTGGGCGGCGGTGACGGGCCAACTCGCCTGGGCGCCGGTGGTGCTGTTCCTGATCGTCTTCGTCTGGACGCCGCCGCACTTCTGGGCGCTGGCGCTGCGCTTCCAGGACGACTATGAGCGGGCGCACATTCCCATGCTGCCGGTGGTGCGCGGCGAGCGCGAGACGCTGCGGCAGATCGTGATGTACTCGGCCGTGCTGGTGCTGCTCTCGTTCCTGCTGTTGCCAACCGGCGCCGTCGGCGCGGTGTACACGGTCTCGGCGGCGTCGTTGGGCGCGGGCTTCCTGCTGCTCGCCTGGCGCCTGCACCAGCAGCCCGGCCAGGGCGCCGCGATCGGCCTTTTCCGCTACTCGATCAGCTACCTGACGCTGCTGTTCATGGCGATGGCGGCGGACCAGGTGGCGCAGAACCTGTTTGGGCGCTTCTGGTAGCTCCGGCCACGGGCTGGCGCCATCCCTGTTGCAGGGGTGAGGTGCGCCGCGGACTCATTCCGCAGGATGACGCGGCGGCACGCCGATCGACGCGTTGTTGGCCGCGGCCGCTGCGGACGAACGGCGCCTTCCATGGTTTAGGCGAATCGCCATCCAGCGAAGCAACCGGTCATCAGGCCCGCGCCGATTCGCCCGCCGTTTCGACGAGCCTGGCGAAGGCCGCGTCGTCGCGAACGGCCAGGTCGGCCAGGATCTTGCGATCGACGGCGATACCGGCCGCCTTCAGGCCGTGCATCAGCCGGCTGTACGTCGTGCCATGCAGCCGCGCGGCGGCGTTGATACGCATAATCCAGAGCGCGCGGAAGTCGCCCTTGCGGTCCTTGCGGTCGCGGTAGGCGTACTGCAGGGCGTGCAGCACCGACTCGTTGGCGCGGCGGAAGAGGCGATGACGCTGCCCCTTGTGGCCCTTCGCCAGGTCCAGGAGCTTCTTGTGCCGGGCGTGCCCCGCCACGCCGCGCTTCACTCGACTCACGCTGTCCTACCTTCGTTCGCTCAGGCGATGCGCTTACGGGTTCGCCCGCTCACGCCGTGGCGCGCGGGCCAGTTCGCTACATCCGTCCGTAGGGCAGCACGCGCTTCATCTTGGCGCGCATGCCGCCGGTGACCTCGAACTGCTTGTCGTCCTTGTGCAGGGCGCGCTTGCTCTTGAACGCCTTGAGGTGGCGCTTGTTGCCGGCCATGCGCAGGATTTTGCCCGTGGCCGTGATCTTGAAGCGGCGCTTGGCGCCTTTGTGCGTCTTCAGCTTGGGCACGCAAACCACTCCCGCGGCTGCACTGGTGCGCGCCGCTGCTGCAACCGACTCTTGTTCCGCTACTCGCTCGTCGGCGCGACGACGGCGGGCTCGGCGGGCGCCGCCGGCGCCGACTCCACCGGGCGCGCCGCGGCAGCCGGCGGCCGCTGCGGTTTCTCCGGCTTGGCGGCGCCGGGCGTCAGGATCATCGTCATCTGGCGCCCTTCCATGCCCACGGGCTTCTCGATGCTGGCGATCGTCTTCAACCTGCCGTACACCTGTTCCAGCAGGTCGCGCCCGATCTGCGGATGCGTAATCTCGCGCCCGCGGAAGCGCACCGAGATCTTAACTTTGTCGCCCTCTTTGAGCAGCTTCTCGGCCGTGCGCAGCTTGAAGTCCACGTCGTGCTCGGCGATCTTCGGCTCCATGCGAATCTCGCGCAGCAGCACGTTCTTCTGGTGCTTGCGGGCCTCGCGCTCTTTCTTGGCCTGCTCGTACTTGAACTTGCCGTAGTCCAGCAGCCGGCAGACGGGCGGCACGGCGGACGGCGCGACTTCGACGAGATCCAGTCCGGCCTCCCGCGCCATCTCCAGCGCCTTGAACAGCGGCACCGCGCCGAGCTGCTCGCCGTTCTCTCCGATCAGGCGAACCTCACGCGCTCGAATCCGGTCGTTGATGCGGTATTCGCGGCTGATACGCGCTCCCCTTTTCTGACATAACAAACTGGGGGCCAGCCTGGCCCCTCGGAGCTTCAGTATGACAGGCGCCGCGCCACGCCGTCAACGGACTTTTTGCCCTTCGTCGCCGGCGCCGGCGGAAAGCCATCGCTGCAGCCCGTAGGCCGTGCCGTAGCGGTACGCCCGCAGTCCGGCCGCCGCCGCCGCCTCGTAGCCGGCAAGCGTTGCCTCGACCACCGCGCACGCCTCGACGGGGACGCCGGCGTCCCCCGCCGTCAGCTCGTAGAGCGCGGCGTCACGTGTGAGGAGGCCGTGCGGCGCCGCTTCGACGATCAGGTCGAAGCGCCCCGCAAGGTCATACTCGCCCCGCCAGCAGTCGAGAATCACGCTGGGTCCGCCGTGGACGAGCACGAGTTGGTAGCGCTCGCGAAGCCGGGGCAGCGCGCCCCAGATATCCAGATTGCGGCAGTACTTGCGCGCGATGCGCGCCTGCAACTCGGGCAGCTCGCTCTGCCGCAGCTCGTAGGCGCGCACGGCGGTGCGCCAGAAGCGCCCCTCGTCGCGCGCGTCCAGCATCTTGGCATCAACCGCGTCGGCGATCGTCTCCGCCAGGTAGTTGGGGCTCCGCAGGAAGACGACGCCGATCGCGGCCAGGGCCAGTACCCGCGGCTCGGTCATACGCGGCGCGATGTGATCTCTCCGCGCAGCCTCGCGATGATCTCGCTGACCGGCAGCGGGCCGAGGTCTTCACCGCTGCGCAGCCGCACCGCCGCTGCTTCGGCCTGAATCTCCTTGTCGCCGACGACCAGCATGTACGGGATCTTCAGCATCTGCGCGTGGCGGATCTTGGCGTTCATGCGCTCCGAGCGATCGTCCACGTCGGCGCGCACGCCCGCATCGCGTAGCCGCTGCTGCAGCGCCCGGGCGTATTCGAGATGCCGATCGGCGATGGGAATGATCTGAGACTGCACGGGCGCCAGCCAGGTCGGGAAGTTGCCCGCTGTGTGCTCGATCAGCACGCCGAGGAAGCGCTCCGTGGAACCCATCACGGCCCGGTGCAGCATCACCGGCGTGTGCTCCGCGCCGTCCTCGCCGATGTATTTGCAGCCGAGCCGCGCCGGCTGGATGAAGTCCACCTGGATCGTTGAAAGCTGCCACTCGCGGCCAAGGGCGTCGCGCGCCATGAAGTCGGCCTTGGGCCCGTAGAACGCGGCCTCTCCCTCCACCGGCTGATAGGCGATGCCGCCGCTGTCCAGGGCCCGGCGCAGCGCTGCCTCGGCCTGCTGCCACCGCTCATCGTCCTGGATGAACTTGCCCCCGCTGCGGTCGCGCAGGGACAGCTGCACGTAGTTGTCGGTGAGGCCGAAGGCGGCCATCACCTCCCTGACCACGGCGAGGCAGCGAGCGAACTCCTCCTGAATCTGCTCCGGCGTGCAGAAGATGTGGCAGTCGTCCTGCGTCAGCGAGCGCACGCGCGTCAGGCCGGAGAGCACGCCCGCCAGCTCGTAGCGGTAGAGCGTGGCGAACTCGGCGTAGCGGAGCGGCAGCTCGCGGTAGCTGTGCAGCTGCGTGTTGTAAAGCGTCATATGGGAGGGACAGTTCATCGGCTTCAGCATGTAGATGTCGCCGTCGTCGTCCATGGGCGGCCACATCACCTCGCGATAGTGCTCCAGGTGGCCCGACTTCCGGAACAGTTCGGCGCGGGCGACGTGCGCCGTCCAGACGTGCTGAAAGCCGTGGCGCGTCTGCACCTCCCGCACGAACGACTCCATCTCGTGGCGCACGATCTCGCCGTGCGGCAGAAAGAGGGGAATGCCGGAGCCGACGTCCTCGCTGAAGGTGAACAGGCCCAGCTCGCGGCCGAGGCGGCGATGGTCGCGCTTGCGTGCCTCTTCCAGCACGGCGAGGTGGGCATCCAGCTCCGCCTGCGTGGGGAAGCAAACGCCGTAGACGCGCTGCAGCATCGGCCGCGCGGCGTCGCCGCGCCAGTAAGCTCCTGCCACGCTCATCAGCCTGAAGGCGCCGACCTTGCCCGTGCTGGCGACGTGCGGCCCGGCGCAGAGATCCGTGAAGGAGTCGTGTGTGAACAAACCGACCTGCTCGTCGGCAATGCCCTCGATGATCTCCAGCTTGAAGGGCTGATCTTTGAAGCGCTCGTCCGCCTCGGCCTTCGAAATCTCGGACGCGACGAACGGCAAGTCCTGCCGCATCTGCTCGCGCATGTTCGCTTCGAGCACGGCCAGATCGTCGGGCGTGAGCGGACGTGGCAGGTCGAAGTCGTAGTAGAAGCCGTTTTCGATGGGCGGGCCGATGGCGATGCGCGCGTCCGGGAACATATCCAGGACGGCCTTCGCCATCATGTGCGCCGCCGAGTGGCGCATGCGGTAGAGCGCTTCGTCCATTCCGCGGATGGCGCCGTGTTCGAGTTCTGCCGACATGGTGAAACCCTCCCCTGAATCACAACAGGCCCGACGGTCGCCGCGCACCGCACAAAGCACGGTGCGTCGGGACGTGGGGCCTGCGGTCACGTGGTTCCACCCGACTTCGAGCCGCCGCCGGGGACGGACGCACGGCTCCTCGTTGCAGGGCCGCTAACGGGGCCAGCGGGTCCGGCTGGCGGCGCCCGCATGCTCAGCACAGGGCAGCCGCTTCGCCGGCCGGCTCACGGGTGGTATCGTCGCGCGGCGCCCGTGCGAGAGCTTACAGCCGGTGACTCTCGTCTCTGGGCGGGCGCCGGTCGCGGGACATATCCCGGTCATCGCCGTTCGCTATGCGGTTTTTGGGCCGGTGGGCGACACTGGACTCGAACCAGTGACCTCTGCGATGTCAACGCAGCGCTCTAACCAGCTGAGCTAGCCGCCCGCAGATCATGAGGATAGCGAGCCGCCTGCCGCCCCGTCAAATCCCGGAACGTGGCGAGGGGCCGCATCCCCGGATGCCCTTACCGCGGCGTCGGGCGCATTCCGCCCGCCGCGACCTGCCAGCGACCGGCGCCCGCCCGGTCGAGCACCGCGGTGGTGAGGCGATGCGCCGGCCGCAACAGAGGTGCAACCGCCAGGTCGAGCGGCGTGCGCGCCAGCCAGACCAGCCATGCCGTGGCGGCGCCGATCAACGCCCCGCCGATCACGTCGAAGGGGTAGTGCACGCCGATGTAAACGCGCGCCAGCGCCAGCACCGCCGCCAGCGCGAGCAGCAGCCAGCCCAGGCGCCGCGCCCAGCGATCGACCGCCAGCCAGACCGAAGCGGCAAGCGCGAAACCGCCGGCCGCGTGGTCGGAAGGGAAGGATGCGTCCGCCGCGTGCGGCACGAGCAGTGTGACGGAGTGGTGCGCGAACGGTCGCGGCCGGAACCAGATATGGCTGATGACCTGGTTGACGCCGAGCGCCAGCAGCGCCGCGAGCAGCGCGTAGATCACGATCCGCTGTCGGGCCGCGCTGGCGCCATCGCTTTCCGCCGGCGTGATCCAGAGTGTGCCGACGAGCACGAGCAGGGCATACTCCAGGCTGCTCGCGCAGAGCTTCATCAGGCTGTCGAGTGCGTGCACGTGACCGGCGAGGCCGTTCACCAGTTCAAAGAGACGCCAATCGATCGTCTGCATCGCTTCAATCTACGCACACGCCCGGCGCCAAGGTCCAGAGCGCGCGGCCGTGCCGTTCGCCTGCGGCGCTCGCGCCGCTGGACAGGCGATGCGGGCCGGTAGCCGGCGCAGGCCAGACCGGCAGGCTGCCGCCGGCAACGGCTTGTTGGGGTCCGCGGCAGATGGCTGGAGCGGCGGCCGCAACGGGCGCCTGGATCAGCAGCAGTCGTCCTTGTAGCCGCAGCGCCGGCAGACGGCCGCCTTGGAGCCGCCGATCGCCGACATTAGCGTGCCGCAGCGTGGGCAGGTCTGCAAGGGAGGGTTCATGCTGCGAGCGTAGCACGGCGGGCCGGTGGTGCAATCAGTGTTCCGTCAATCATCGGCGGGACGAACGAGCGGCGCGGTCCGCGCGCGGCGCTCCGCAATGGCGCACGGCGAACGATAGGGCGTTCGGCGAGGCTCTGGTCCATCGAACGCTGCACGCTCCGCCTGCCATGCGGCCAGGGCAGCGCCGGGGGCAGCGCGTCAGCGCGAGCCGCGCAGGCGCGGGTCGAGGATGTCGCGCAGGGCATCGCCCAGCAGGTTGAAGCCCAGCACCGTCAGGCTGATGGCGATGCCGGGGAAGAGGGCCGACCAGGTGTTGATCGGAAAACTGTTGCGGGCGGCGGAGATGTCCGCTCCCCACGAAGGATTCGGCGGCGTGATGCCAAGGCCCAGGAAGGAGAGCGAGGCCTCGGCCAGGATAGCAGTGCCCAGCAGCGTGGTAGCGATCACGATCGTCAGGGGCAGTACATTGGGCACCAGGTGCCGTCCCACGATGCGCGCGCCCGATGCGCCCGTGGCGCGCGCGGCCTCCACATAGGCGTTGCGCGCTTCGGACAGCACCGCGCCGCGCACGACCCGCGCCACGCCGGGCACGATCCCGATCGCGATCACGAGGATCACGTTGACGATCGACGGTCCCAGCACGCGGATCACGATCAGCAGCAGGATAAGCTGGGGAAAGGCGATCGCCGTATCCACGCTGCGCTGAATCACCGCATCCACCAGCCCCCCGGCGTACCCGGAGATGGTGCCGATGATCATGCCCACCAGCGTGCCGAGGATCACCGAGAAGAAGCCGACCTCCAGCGAAATGCGCGCCCCGTGCACCACCCGGCTGAAGATGTCTCGCCCGAACTTGTCCGTGCCGAAGAGATGCGCTGCGCTTGGCGCCTTGATCGGCACGCCCGCGAACTTGTCGATCGGATAGGGCGCGATCGCCGGCGCGAGGATGCCGACGACGATCAGCACGAGGATCAGCACGCCGCCGAACACACCCAGCGGATTGGCGCGCGCGACCTGCAGGTAGCGGGCAAGTCGGCGATCGCCGGCGCTCTCAGGCAGGCCGAGGATGGCGCCGGTGCCCGGATGCGTCCCCTCTCGATTCACGCCTCACCCTCATGCGTAGCGAATACGCGGATCGAGCACCGCGTAGGAGATATCCACGACCAGGTTGATCAGCACCACCACGGCGGCCGTGTACATGACCAGGCCCTGCGCCACCGGGAAATCCTTTTGCAGCAAAGACATGAAGATGTACTGGCCGATGCCGCGCAGGGCAAAGATCTGCTCGATGATCACCGAGCCGCCGAGCAGCCCGGCCGTGAGCAGGCCCAGCACGGTGATCACCGGCACCAGCGAGTTCTTCAGCACGTGCCCGAAGACGACGGCCTGCTCGCGCAGGCCCTTGGCGCGTGCCGTCCGCACGTAATCCTGGCGCAGCACCTCCAGCATCGAGGAGCGGGTGAGCCGCATGATCGCCGCGATCGGCCCCAGCGCCAGCACCAGTGAGGCTGGCAGAAACTGGCGTAGATTCTCGGCCGGATCGCTGAAGAGCGCGATCTGCCTGCCCAGCGGCGGCGCGTAGCCCCACCACTGCGCCGGCAGGATCAGCACGAGCGTCGCCACCCAGAACGCGGGCACTGAGAGCCCAAAAATCGCCAGCAGCCTCGCGATGTAGTCCGTAAGCGAATTGCGTTTGATCGCCGAAACCATGCCCAGGGGGATGCCGATCACCACCACCCAGAACACGGTCAACACCATCAGTTCAAGGCTGATGGGGAAGCGCTGGCGGAACTCGTGCGTGACCGAGGTCTGGCTGAGCACGGAGCTGCCGAGGTCGCCGTGGAGCAGCTTGCCGACCCAGTCGAAGTACTGCACGATCATCGGCCGGTCGAGTCCAAGCTGCTTGTGAACCGCGGCGATCTTCTCCGGCGTGGCGTTGATGCCCTGCTGCAGCAACGCCGGATCGCCGGGCGAGACACGCAGCAGCACGAAGACGACGACGGAGATCGCCCAGACGATCAGCGCCGCCATCAGAAGCCGCCGCAAAATGTAGCGCTGCATGCCCCTCAACCCTCGTTGGGACGGCCGGAGATCCGCTGTCCGGCCAGCAGGCTAGCTCGCCAGCGAGATGTTCTTGGTGTAGTAGTAGCCGAGCGATCCGATGCCGTGCGGATAGTTCACCACGTTGCCGCCGACGACGATGTTGACGTAGCTGCCGTAGAAGTTCCAGAACGGCGGGTCTTTGGAGATGATCAGCCGCTGTGCATCCTGGTACGCGGCCTTGCGCGCGGTTTCGTCGATCGTGCCCGCCGCCTTCTTCACGGCCGCATCGACTTCGGGGTCGGAGAAGCCGGTGTCGTAGTGGCTGTTGCCGGTGATGCCGCCGGTGGTGAACCAGTGCAGGGCGAAGTCCGGATTGGCGTACTCCTGGTTGAGCGAGAGGCTGGCGCTGAGCTTGTTGGTGAAATAGCCGGCGACCCAGGTGCCGGCGTCCTGCGGTTCCGGCTGCGCGGTGATGCCCGCTGCGGCGAGCTGGCGCACGAAGATGTTCACGTAGTCGGCCACGTTGCTGCTGGTCGGGTGCTGGAACTTGAAGGTCAGGTTCGGCTGCCCCGCGGCCTGCAGGATCTGCTTGGCGTCCTGGATGCTGAAGGGCATCAGCTTCTTCAGCTCGTCGTCCGGCAGCGTGTAGCCTTTCATCGCATAGCTGAGCGGCCCGATCTGCTTGCCGAGGCCCTTGGCGATCAACTGGATGTATTCGTCCGGGTTGATCGCGCGGCGCACCGCCTTGCGGATGCGCGGGTCGTCCCACGGCTTTTGCGTGACGTTCATCCAGAACGAGTTGAAGCCGAAACCCGGATCCTCGTAGCGCTGGCTGCCTTTGAGGCTGCCGGCGATCGCCTTCGCTTCTTCCACGTCGGTAGCGCCGTAGACGTCGATCTGCTTGGACGTGAACGCCGTACGGTAGGTCGCCTGATCGGCGAAGGAGTTGCCGGTGATCTGGTTCAGCAACGGCAGGCCCGGCTCCCAGTAGGTGTGGTTGCGGACGACGATCGCCTTGCCGCCCTCTTCCAAACTCTGGAGCATGAACGGCCCGCTGCCGACCGCGGTTTTCTTCAGGTCAGGGCTGAGCAACCACTCCTTCGGCACCACGGCGGAATAGAGGTTGTTGCCCACGTTGTTCAGCACCCAGGCGTACGGCGCCTTGGTGACCACCTTGAAGGTGGTCTTGTCGACCGCTTCGAAGTGATCGACCCAGTCGTGAATCCACGAATAGCCGTTCGAGGCGGCCTTCGGGTCGGCCACGCGCTCAAACGAGGCCTTGGCGTCTTCCGCGTCCATCGGCCGCACGGGCACGTTCTGTTTGTTCTCCGCGATCATCGCGTTCGGGCGCAGCTTGAACGTGACCGAGAGATTATCCGGCGCCGATTCCCAGGCGGTCGCCAGCTCCGGCAGGATGCCGATGTCGGGCGCAATCGTGGAGGTGCGCACCAGGTAGTTGTAGATGATCGGCACCAGGCCGGAGCCGCCGTACACGGAGTTGTGCGGGTCCACTCCGGCCCACGGTCCGGTGAAGCCGGTGCGGTACTCGCCGCCCTGCTTGCCGCCCGGGGCCGGCTTGAAGGAGCCTGCGGCGGGCGAGGCCGCGGCGCTGCCGCCGCCTGGCGCGGGGGTGCCACCCGAAGGTGCGGGCGCGGCGCTCGTGGCCGTGGTTGCGGCCTTCTTGTTGTTGTTGGAGCTGCCGCAGGCGATTGCAAAGGCGAGCCCCGCGCTGCTCAGCGCCGCTCCGCGCATCGCCGCCCGCCGGCTTGCCCGCCGCCGCAGAACGCCAAGCAGTTCGCCACTTGCCATCGCCACGCCTCCCTCGCCCTCGTGGTTGCCGTCGGCGCACCGCGGACTCCAGGTCCGAAGTTGATTCGACCGGGCGCGCTCTGGCTGGCATATTACCATCGTGCGGCGCGATGTCCAGAAGCGGCGGCATGCCGATGTGGCCGGGCACGAAGCACCTCGCAGGGCGAGCGGCTCGAAGCCGTCGCCAGAGGTCAGCGCCCGGTCGAGCCATA
Organism: Dehalococcoidia bacterium; assembly: GCA_035310145.1. Lineage (NCBI taxonomy): Bacteria > Bacillati > Chloroflexota > Dehalococcoidia > Dehalococcoidia bacterium. The sequence goes on along the minus strand of DATGEL010000120.1, from coordinate 31,581 downwards.
ACCGCCGGCGCCACGCTCCGTCGCGGAGAGCTGGGCGACCTGCTGCCATTCGACCTCAGCGACACGAGCGACCACGAGCTGCGCGATGCGGTCGTCATGCTGCACGCGGTGCGGCGGCCGCCGGCCAACGGTATACATCGTCACGAAGATCTCGCCGCGGTAATCTGGGTCGCCGGTGCCGAGCACGGCAAGCACACCCTGCGCCGAGAGACCGGAGCGTGGCCGGCACTGCACGTCCCAACCGAGCGGCGCCTCGAGTGCGATGCCCGTCGGTACACGCACCGGATCCCCGCCCACATCGATGAAGCCGCCACCTGGCAGACAGGCGTACACGTCATAGCCCGTGGCGCCCGCGGTCGCGCGCTGCGGCGCCCGTGCCCCGTCCCTCAGGCAAACGAAGCGGATGGCAATCTGCTCGCTCATCTGCGCTGACTCTGGGCGGCGCGGCCGGCCTTCGCCTGGTCCGTACGGGCGATGAAGCCATCGATCGCGTCCAGCACGATCGCGGGCTGCTCGAAGGGCGCAAAATGCCCCGTCTCCGGTACGGTCAGCCGATCGACGTTGGCAAGCAGGCTCGCGGCGCGCTCGACCTTCGTGCGTGGAAACGCCTCGCTCTCCGCACCGGCGACGAGCAGCGCGGGACAACTCACCCGCGGCAGCACCAGCTCGCCGGGCAGGCGGCGCGGACCCCAGCGGTACATCTCGGCCTCGTCCGCGCCGTCGCACTTGAGCGTGACCGAACCGTCCGGCTCGTCGCGCACGCCGAACTTGACATAGTGCTCGAGGAACTCACGCTGCCAGCGGTTGAACGGCGGGCGTGAAGCGTAGCTGTGCAGCATCGCCGCGCGCGACGGCCAGTTCATGCGCCGTTTGCGGGCGCCGACGCTGAGGCCGTTGTCGCTGGGCGCGGGCTGCGGCGTGTCTTCGAAGAAGAGGATCGGGTCGATGAGCACCGCGCGCTCGATCAGCTCCGGCTCCTCGGCGGCGGCCAGCGCGATCATCGTGCCGCCGGCCGAATGGCCGATAGCGAGCACGCCGCGCAGCTCCAGGGCGCGCATGACGCCGATCAGATCGTTCTGGAAGTCGGGCCAGCCGTAGGAGCCGGGCTTGTCGCTGTCGCCGTGGCCGCGGGCGTCGAGGCCGAAGCAGTGGAAGCGCGGGCGCAGCCTGCGCACGTACGGCTCCCAGATGTGCGCGTGGAAGCCGGTGGGATGCAACAGCAGCGCCGACGGCCCATCGCCACCCCAGTCCACGTAATGCAGCCGCACGCCGGCGACGTTCACAAAGCCGTCGCGGAAGGCCGGATCGCTCACACCCAATCTCCCTCCGCCTGGTTGCGGCGGGTGAGGCCGCTTGCCGGCAGCCGCGCACTCAGACGACAAGCTGTGCTCGCGGAAACGGCAGCCGCAAGACCTCGCGCATCGCCGCGGGGCCGAGCCGCGCCAGCTCGCGCCGCCAATCGGCCACGGCGTCGAGCAGGGCCGCGACGTCCAGGCCGAGGCGCGCCGGCCGGAACGGCTCCAGTTTCGCCGACCCCTCGCCCAGCAGCCGCACGGCGCCGGGCCAGTTCAGCCGCTGCACATGCACGAAGCCCGCCGCGACCTGGATGAAGCCGTGCAGGAACTCGCGAAGCGGTCCCTGCTCCGCGCCCCAGAAGTCTTCGAGCGTCTCGTGGCACTCCCAGAACTCGCCGGCATTGAACTGCTCGATCGCCCGGCGCATGGCCGCGGCCAGGTCGCCATGCGGCTGATTCATCGCGGCGCCAGTGTAGCATCCCGCCTGGCCTCGCCCCCTGGCCCCCTCTCCATGAAATGGATAGGGGGAAGGAGGGAAGCTATGAAAAACCGGTCTGAATTGCCTCTCGCGATCGGCGGACGGGATAATGCAGTTGCAAGCAGTTGTTGGCGGCGCCCGCCGGCCGGGCGCGTGGAGCAAGACAGTATGGCGGGACACGGTTCGGGGGACGACGGCGGCGTCCACCCGCTTGAGGCGATCTTCCATCCGCGCGGCATCGCCGTGGCAGGGGTCTCGATCAGCGGCAGCGGCTTCGGCGGCAACATGTTCATCCAGGCGCTGAAACAGCAGGGCTTCGCCGGCGGCATCTATCCGGTCAATCCGAAGGCGACGGCGGACACGGTGATCGACGGCGAGCGCGCCTATCCGAACCTCGCCGCGATTCCCGGCCCGGTGGACTACGTGATCTCCAGCGTGCCGGCCCGCGCCGTTCTCGACCTGCTGGAAGACGCGCGGCGCAAGGGCGTGCGCACGATCCACTTCTTCACCGCCGGCTTCCGAGAAACGGGTGACGCCGAGCGGGCAGAACTCGAAGAGGAAGTGCTGCGCCGCGCCCGCGCGGCCGGCATCCGCCTGATCGGGCCGAACTGCATGGGCATTTACGCGCCGGCAGAGGGTATCACCTTCCAACACGGCTTCCCGCGCGGGGCCGGCGAGATCGGCGTGCTTTCGCAGAGCGGGTTGAACGCGACCGAGATCATCACCTACGGCGCGCCGCGCGGGCTGCGCTTCAGCAAAGTGATCAGCTTCGGCAACGCCACCGACCTGAACGAGTCGGACTTCCTCGACTACCTCGCTCACGACCCGCAGACTTCGGTGATCGCCGGCTACATCGAAGGCGTACGCGACGGCCGCCGCTTCCTGCGCACGGCGCAGGAGGCGAGCACCCGCAAACGGCTGACGATCCTCAAGGGCGGCCTCACCGACGCCGGCGGCCGCGCCACCAGCTCGCACACCGGCAGCCTGGCCGGCTCGGCGCAGGTCTGGCAGGCGCTCCAACGCCAGGCCGGCTTCGTGCTGGTCGAGACGCTGGAAGAGCTCGTCGACTGCACGGTGATGTTCCGCTTCGTACGGGAGCTGCCGGGGCGGCGCGTGGCGATCGTGGGCGGCGGCGGCGGCACCAGCGTGCTCGCGGCCGACGCCTGCAGCCGCGCCGGCCTGCAGGTGCCGACACTGGCCGCGGAGACGCGGCGGTTGCTCGCCGAGTTCACGCCGGACGCGGGCACCAGCGTGCGCAACCCCGTGGACACGATGGCGATGTGGCGCAACGAAGGGCTGGGCAGGACGCTGGAGATCGTGGCGAACGACCCGCAGATCGATATGCTGCTGCTGCACACGCAGACCGACTGGGCCAACCGCCCGGGCAACGTGCCGATTACGCCCGAACAGTTCGTGATGAACACGGTCGAGACCGCCGCTGCCACCGCCGCGCTCAGCGGCAAGCCGATCGTGGTGGCCCTGCGCACGCCGCTCTCGGTGGACGGCATGGGCAACCGGCTGATGATGCAGTCAAAGCTGGCGGAGCGCGGCCTGGCCAGCTATCCAAGCGTGCACCGTGCCGCCGCCGCGCTCGCCCGCCTGGCGGGCTGGCAGGAGTGGCGTACGGCGAACCGCGCCTGAGGCGTGGCAGCGGAGACCGCCGCCCGGCTTTCGCCACGCACGGCGGGCTTTGCGCTCACCGCCGCGCTGGGGCTGCTGTCGCTCGTGCTGGACGCGGCGGGCGCGGCGCCGACGCTGATCGTGGTGCTCTGCGCGGCAGCGATCGGCGGCCTCGCCTGGATCGTCGGGCTGGCGACGGAGCAGCTCGGCGCCGCCACCGGGCCGAAAGTCAGCGGCGTGCTCAACGTCGCCTTCGGCAACGCCGCCGAAATCGTGATCACGATCTTCGCCCTGCGCGCGGGGTTGCTGACGCTGGTCAAGGCCTCGATCACCGGCTCGATCCTCAGCAACCTGCTGCTGGTGCTGGGGCTGAGCATGCTCAGCGGCGGGCTGCGCCACGGCGTGCAACGCTTCTCGCAGACGGTGGCCGGCCTCAACGCGGCGATGCTGACGCTGGCCGTGATCGGCCTGATCGTGCCGGCGGTGTTCGCGCAGTCGCTGCCCGAGCAAAACGCGCACGCCGTCGAGCACCTCAGTATCGGTATCGGCATCGTGCTGATGCTGACCTACTTTCTCAGCCTGATCTTCTTCTTTCAGACACCCGAGGCCGGCGGTGAGACGAGCGCCAGGGCTGAGCCGCTGGAGTGGGGGATCAAGCACTCGATCGGCGTGCTGGCCGTGGTGGCCACGGCGCTGACGGTGCTGAGCGAGCTGCTGGTCAGCGCGCTGGAGCCTTCGCTGCACACCTGGGGGATCAGCGAGGCGTTCGCCGGCCTGATCCTGGTGCCGCTGATCGGCAACGCCTCGGAAAGCCTGGTCTCGGTGCAGCTCGCTCTGCGCAACGACATGGAATTCAGCATGGTCGTCTCGCTGGGCGCCAGCCTGCAGGTGGCGCTGTTCGTGGCGCCACTGCTGATCTTCGTCAGCTACCTCTTCTCCGCGCCGCTCGACCTCGTCTTCACGCCGCTGGAGATCATCACCGTGGCGCTCGGCACGGTGATCGTGACGATCATCGCCAACGACGGCCGCTCGAACTGGCTGGAGGGCGCCCAGCTGATCGCCGTCTACGTGATTGTGGCGCTGGCCTTCTGGTTCTATCCGTAGCTGGCTGGATTCAGCCGCGACGTGCCCACGGCCCGTTGCCGGTGATGCGCTCCGGCGTGATGCGCAGCACGTAGCCGGGCGGCGGGTTGTCCATCGGCGGGAACTTCGTGCCCGGGCCGATGTAGAGCTGCGCCAGCCGCTGCAGCAGCGCCGGCGCGCCGCCTTCCTGCACACGCGCCCGGCCGTAGACGACGAGGTATTCGGTCAGCCCGTTTGGCGCCGTGTTCTTCGACTCGAACGAGAGCACGACGCGATCGTGGCCTCGCACGTTCGTGACTTTTTGCCGGACGCCCAGGTGACCGGTCAGCAGCTCATCGCCCTCGATCCCCACCCAGACGAGCGTGACCTGCGGGCTGCCGTCGGCGTTCAACGTCACGAGATGGCCCAGCGCCCCGGACTCGATCAGGGCGCGGGCGCTGTCGGGAATCGCGGCCATGCCTCTCTCCGTGCCGCTTGCGGCAACGCCCCTGCTACTTCGTGCGCGACTCGGCGGCGCCAAGCGCGGCCTGCGCGGCGGCGAGGCGCGCCACCGGCACGCGATAGGGCGAACAGGAGACGTAGCTCACGTTTGCCTTATGGAAGAAGTGGATGCTGTCCGGGTCGCCGCCGTGCTCGCCGCAGACGCCAATCTCGAATTGTGGCTTTGCTTTGCGTCCAGCCTCGGTCGCGATCTCCACCAGCCGGCCCACGCCCTCCGGATCGACGGTGACGAAGGGACTGACCTCTATCAGGCCCAGCTCGCCGTATGCCGTCAGGAACGACTCCTCGGCGTCGTCGCGCGAGAGGCCGAAGGTCATCTGCGTCAGGTCGTTCGTGCCGAAGCTGAAGAAGTCAGACGCTTCGACCAGCGTATCGGCCACGAGCGCCGCACGGGGCGTCTCTACCATGATGCCGATCGGCCAGCCGCCGGCCTCTGGCTGCAGCCGCGCACGCAGGAATTCCAGCTCGCTGAGCGTGGCGATCAGCGGCAGCATGATGCGCGGCTGGGGGTTCAGCCCTTCCTCGCGCAGCTTCGTCGCCGCGCGCACGATCGCCCGCGTCTGCGCCACGTAAAGCGCCGGGTGGGTGATGCCCATGCGGCAGCCGCGGTGGCCGAGCATCGGGTTCTGCTCGGGCCGCACGCCCATCTCCTCGCTGAGGAATTCGTGCAGCGGCGCATCCAGCAGGCGCACGGTCACGGGCAGGCCGTCCATCGCGCGCAGGATGCCGACGAAGTCTTCGTACTGGAACTCTTCGACCCGCTTGAGCGCCGCGTTGAAGGTGTCGGCGCCCTCTTGCGAGGCGAGCAGTTGCTGCACCCAGGGCAGTCGCTCCGGGTCAAAGAACATGTGCTCGGTGCGGCAGAGGCCGATGCCCCTGGCGCCCATGGACCGGGCGTTGGCCGCGTCGTGCGGCGTGTCGGCGTTCGCTTCAACACCAAGCTTTGCCTGCTCGTCGGCCCAGGCAAGCAACGTGCGCAGCTCTTCGTTGCCTTCGAGCTGTGCAGGGATCGTCGGCAGGCGGCCGAGATAGACCTCGCCGCTGGCGCCGTCGATCGAGATCTCTACGCCCTCGTTCAACTTCAAATCTTCGAGGCCGCCGGCGCCGACCACGGCCGGCTTGCCCATGCCGCGGGTGACGACGGCGGCGTGGCTGCTGCGTCCGCCGCGGCCGGTGAGCACCCCCTGCGCGGCGATGATGCCGGCGATGTCGTCCGGCGAGGTCTCGTCGCGCACGAGGATGACCGGGCCATCCTTCGCCATCTGCTCGGCGCGCTTGGCCGTCAGCGCCACGCGGCCGGACGCCGCCCCCGGCGAGGCGGCGAGGCCCGTCAGCACCGGCTTCGCCGCCCGGCGCGCCGCCGGCTCGAACTGCGGCAAGAGCAGGCGCACGAGCTCATCCGTGCTCACGCGCCCAAGCGCCGTCTCGCGGTCGATCGTGCCGCGGTTGGCAAGGTCGACGGCGATGCGCACCGCCGCCGCCGGCGTGCGCTTTCCATTACGCGTTTGCAGCACGTAGAGCTTGCCGCGCTCGACGGTGAACTCGACGTCCTGCATGTCCTTGTAGTGGTTCTCCAGCAGATGCACGGTGTTGATCAGTTGTTCGTGCACGGCCGGCATCTGCTGCTCGAGCCAGGCCAGGTCGTGCGGGGTACGGGCGCCGGAAACGACGTCCTCGCCCTGCGCCTGCTCCAGATATTCGCCGTAGATCTGCGGCTCGCCGGTGTTGGGGTCGCGGGTGAAGAGCACGCCGGTGCCGGAGCGTTCGTCGGCATTGCCGAAGACCATCTGCACGATGTTGACGGCCGTGCCGAGGTCGTGGCTGATGCCTTCGTGCTCCCGATACGTGCGAGCCTTCTCGCCGTTCCAGCTCTTCCAGACGGCTTCGATCGCGTCGTCGATCTGGCCGCGGGCGCTGGCCGGCGGCGGCCCGGAGTGCGCGGCAATGATCGCGCGGTACTGCTCGCCCACGCGGCGCAGCGTGTCGTCGCGCAGCAAATGGTCGCTCTGCACGCGGTCCTGCTTCTTCGCCTCGCTCAGCACCGTCTCGAACTCGTCCGCCGGGATCTCGCGCACGACCTTGCCGTAGAGCTGCAGGAAGCGGCGGTAGGCGTCGAGGGCGAAGTGCTGCGAGCCGAACGCGTTGCCGAGGCTCTCGATGCCCTGCTCGCCTTCGAGGCCGACGTTGAGCAGCGTCTCCATCATGCCGGGCATCGAGAACTTGGCGCCGGAGCGTACGGAGACGAGCAGCGGCGGGGCGCCGCCAAAGCGCAGGCCGGCGGCGTCCTGCAGCCAGGCGATCGCGGCTGCCAGTTCGCTCTCAAATTCGGTGCGATTGAGCGTGCCGGCGTAGTAGTCGCGGCAGGCCTGGGTGGTGATCGTGAAGCCGGCGGGCACGGGCAGGCCGATGTTGGTCATCTCGGCCAGTCCGGCGCCCTTGCCGCCCAGCTCGTCGCGCATCGCGGCGCTGCCCTCGGCGAACTTGTAGATGTACCTGGTCATCGCGTCTGCCTTCTTCCCGTTTCTTGGCGTGGCGAAGGGAGGAACGGCGCCCCGGAAGTGCCGTCGCTGCGCCGGAACGCCCCCCGCAATTCAAGAGTAGAGCCGGCTCATTCCTCAGCCAACCACCAGATCGAGCCATCCGCGAGAAGCCGGCCCGACTTTCCGCCGCGGTGCAGCCACTGCCGGTGCGGCTCGCAGAGCGGCACGCGCAAGAACTCGGCCGTCCTCTCGGCAACGCTGGCGCGGCGCACAGCGGTTCGTTCCAGCGCCGGTTCGCCGCACAGTCGGCACGGGTCAATCTGCATGCCGCGAGCTGCCTCGGCGTCGCTGGGCTGCGTGCGCCGTGTCGCTACACCGGAATGAGTTCAGGGCGTTCGGAGGCGATGCGCACGATCTCCTCTGCCTCGTCGAGGACGTCCTCGTGATACCAGTCGTCGTGTGGCGACATCTGATGACAGGCGAAGCACATCGTCTCGCGCCACTGCTTGCCGCAGCCCGGACAGAGCGCGTGCGTGTCGAACGTGTTCCAGACCGTCTGGCAGCCCGGCCGGCACTGCCAGCGCGACCACGGTTGCGGCCGCCAGGCGCAGACCGGGCAGAAGATGCTCATCGCCGTCACCTCACGGATTCGCCGGCTCGCTCAGCCGTCGCTGCTGCGCCCGCGGGCGCGCTCGGCCCGCTGCGACTTGGACTCGCGCTGCGCCTCCGAGTCATGCGCAGCCGGGAACAGGCTCTCGCCGTGCTCCACGACCTGGTCCAGGGTGCTGCCGAACTCTTCGCCGGCTTCGTACTTTCGAGCGAACTCGCTCGAGACGAAGAACATTCAGATGCAGAACCCGTCGCGGGCGATGTCCTCGTGGTGTCTGTCGCACGGACAGATCTTCAGGCGATCCTCGTCGGGATCGCCTGAAATGGTCATTCATGGACAGTAACGCTTGCCGTTCAGCAGCTCGTTCTTGGCCAGCCCGCGCTGCACAAGCTCCACGGTGACGGCATCGGGCATGAACACGTACGGCCCGCGCTCGACGTATTTCTCGGACATACGCTTTGCGCCGGCGTACGCCTTCGCGACCTTCTCCGCCGGCAGATCGGCGAGCTGCGGGTCCGACTCGAACGGCTCAAGGCCCAGGTCTTCGGCCATGCAATGCCTCCTGCCGGCCTCGGCGCTGCCACGCTGCCGGTCTTAGCCTCAGGATACCCCGAACGCCGAGTTGCTGCGTCGTGCATCGGCGACGACTTGAGTCGCCGCGGGACGATGCCCGACGATGCGGATACAGGCTTCGACTGATGGAATGGACGGTGAGTCATGGAGCAGCCGAAACAGGCGTCGATCGACAAGATGTGGACCTACGCTGAGAAGTATGCCGAGAAGTCGGGTACCTATCTGCACCCGCAGCGCGAGATCACCGAGGGCGTGGTGCTGGGCCTCGCCTCGCACATCGACCGCTTCGGCCGGCCGATCTGTCCGTGCAACTTCTACCCGGAGAAGGATGCAAACGGTAGCTGGCCGCCGGGCCTCTACCTGCCGCGCGACGAAGAGGCGAAGCGCCGCACCTGGATCTGCGCCTGCGACGAAATGCAGATCTACAAGTACTGCCACTGCCTGCTGTTCGTGACCGAAGAGGGGCTGCCGATCACCGAGTACCTGCCGGAAGGCCACGAGGGCCGCGAGATTTACGGCGACGTGGCGGATCCGACGCCGGAGAAGGGCCGGGCGCTGGCTCGCGTGCTGGAGAAGCGCGGCGCGTGAACCGCGGCGCCGGCATCATTCCGGGTGGTTGCGCAGCCACTCGACATAATCGGCGATGGCGCTGTGTACGTCATAGGCCGACTCAAAGCCCGTGTCGGCCCGCAGCCTGCCGATCTCCATATAGGCGTGCGGCCGAGGCTGCGGGCCGTGCCCGGCCGGAATCGCCAGGTTCGTGCCCGGAACCGCCGCGTTCACGGAGTCTACCAGGTCGCCGTTGCGCGTGGCGCGGCCGGCGCCCACGTTGTAGACGCGGTGATTGAGGAGGGGCGCCTGCTGGACCATCTGGATGGCGCGGGCGCAATCCTTCACGTAGCAGCCGTCGAACTCGTCCTCGGCGTAGGGCACGCCGCCGCGCCCGCCGGCCAGGTCCGGCTGCCTGCCGTGCACGGCGGCGTGCGTGAGGCGGCTCGGCAGATTGGCCATCGAGTGGTAGAGCGGGCCATAAATGCCGGCGATGCGCAGGGCAACGACGTCCATGCCGGTCAGCGTGCCGTAGTGCAGACCAAGCACCGCGAACGTCTTCTTGAAGGCCTCGGTCGAATTCGTGGACTCCAGGCGCAGCGGCGCCTCCTCGGAGAACGGGCCGGACGGCAGGCCGGCGTACACGGCGACTGAGCTGGCCAGTGAGACGCGGCGTACCCCCGCCCGCCGCGCCGCGTCCAGCACGTTCAGCAGCCCCTGCAGGTTGACGCGGAACTCGTCGGAGACCTCGACGCCGCGCAGCGCCGGCACCGCGAGATGCACCACACCGTCGATGGGATATCGGCTGAACAGCGCTTGCACCGCCTCCTGGTCGGCCACGTCGAGGCTTTCGACGAAGACCCGCTTGCCGAGCTCGTCGTGCAGGAACTGCGGCTCGCGGCTCACGCGGTAGCGGGTAAGCACGAGCCGCTCGCCCGCATCGAGCAGGCAGCGCGCCGTGTGCAGGCCGATGAAGCCCATGCCACCGGTGATCAAGATCATGGGATGCGTGCACCTTCCCCGGCGGCGCCTCCGCCCGGCCGATCCGCTCCGTGCAACCCAGTTGGCCGACCGATAACGTTTCGTGAGTTGTCGTTTCGGGAGGCTGCATTGATTCTGCCGGGCAGATCGCCCTTACTCTAAGCGAGGCATCGCGGCGCCGGCAATCGCGGCCGCGCGGCGTGGAGGAGCGCAGCAGATGGTCCTCGAGACAAAGCAGTTCCACGGCGCCATGACCGGCGCCCGCTTCATCGAGAGCCTGCGCGACGGCCGCGAGGTCTGGCTCGACGGGCAGAAGGTCGCGGACGTGCCCTCGCACCCGGCCTTCAAGGACTTCGTCGCCAACCTGGCGCGCATCTACGACCTGCAGACCAGTGCGGAGCTGCGCGAGCGAATGACCTACGTCTCGCCGGATTCGGGCAATCGCGTCAGCCTCTCCTGGCTGGTGCCGGAATCGCGCGCGGACCTGCAGCGCAAGCGCCGCAACAGCGAGATCTGGAGCCAGCAGACCTGGGGCCAGCTCGGGCGCAGCCCCGACATCCTGGCGCCGTACATCACCTCGCTGGCCGTGCGCCGCGACGCGTTGGGCAGCGTCAAGAACCCGCACTGCGACTTCGGAGAAAACGCCGTCAACTACGCGCGCTACTGCCGCGAGAACGACCTCTTCCTCACGCACGCGCTCGGCGATCCGCAGGTCGATCGCAGCGAGCAGCCGCAGAACGAGCAGCGCCAGGCGCCGGAGAGCGAGGAGATCTCCCTGCACGTGGTGCGCGAGACGCCCGAGGGCGTGATCGTGCGCGGCGGCAAGCAGCTCGCCACTGCGGCGGCCGTCAGCAACGAGACCTACGTCTCGCTTTCACAGACCTTCATGCGGCGCAACGACCCGCGCTTCGTGCTCGCCTTCTCCATTCCCAGCAACTCGCCCGGCCTCAAGATCCTTTGTCGCGAGCCGATCTCGCGCTGGCTCGGCTCGTGGGGGCATCCCTTCCAGAACCTGGACGAGCAGGACTGCATGCTCTTCTTCGAAGACGTGCTCGTGCCCTGGGACCGGCTGTTCATGTTGTATGAGTCGACGCCCATGGTGCAGTCCGCGGCCTTCGCCGGCCTGAACTCGTTTGGCTATGCCAACGTCTGCCGCGTCCAGGTGCGCATGCGCCTGTTCACCGCGGTCGCCACGCTGATCGCCCAGGCGATCGGTGTCTACGAGTACCGCGAGGTGGCGGCCAAGCTGGGCGAGATGGCGACCTACTGCGCGATGTGGGACATCGCGATCGACGGCATGGAGAACCGCGCCTATCAAAACGCGGAGGGCGAGTGGGTGCTGGGCCCAGGGCCGGGTATGACCGTTTGGTTCGCGCAGACCTCGTCGCGCATGGCCGAGCTGCTCAAGCAGATCGCCGGTTCGGGCATGATTATGCAGCCCAGCGAGAACGACCTGGCGAACGCCGAGCTGCGGCCCTACTTGAACCAGTACATGCGCGGCAAGGGCGTGGACGTGGCCTACAAGTCGCGTCTGTTCCGCATCGCGCACGAGCTGGTCGCCTCGTCGTTCGGCATGCGCCAGGAGATCTACGAGTACTGGCACGGCGGCGACCCGAACCGCAACCGCATCAACCTGCTGCGCGCCTACGACCAAGCCGAGTTGATGGACCGCATCAAGGAACTGTGCGCCCAGCCCTTGCCGCACGGCGAGCTATCGTAGCCGCGGCAAGGGGCGCGCGGTGCGGCTAAGCGCCGGCCGCCGCCCGGCCGCGTTCCTGAGCGAGGGCGGCGGCCGGCGCGGACACGTCACTGCGTGCCGTCGCCGACGATGATCGTTTCGGTCATCGTGGGATGGATGCGGCAGAACAAGGTATAGGTTCCGGGTGTATCGAACTCAAACGAGGCGGTGTCGCCCGACTGTAACGGCCCGAAGTCGAAGAGCGAGCCGGCATCGTCGTCGCCTGGCGCTCCCGACGTGACGGTGTGGACCGAGTCACCGGTGTTGGTCCAGGTGACCGTGGCGCCGGCGTTGACCGTGAGCACGCCGGGTGTGAAGGCGAAATCGACGATGCTGACGCCGCCGTTGCCCGAGTCGTCGGCGCGGGCGTGGCGCGCGGGGGCGCTCCAGGCCAGCGCCAGCGTCAGCGCGGCCAGGGCCAGCAATGCGACCGGCCGGTAATGGTGGAACAACCGGGACATGAAACGCTCCTGTGGCGGGCGCGCGGCCCGGACCTGCTTGCGCCGTGCAGGCCGCGCGCCCGTTCGTCATTGGCCGGGGTGAGGCACGCCTCACTCAGTTGAAGTTCTCGACCCGCACCGGACAGTTGACGATCGTGTTGGACTGCATGATCGGGAAGCCGGAAGCAACGACGTCCGCCGCCGAGCGCAAGGTGTTCGCCACGTAGCCCGCGGGCACGGTGACGAAGTTCACCCGCCAGAAGGCGCTGTACCCCTGGTCGGTCGGGACCGAGTCGATGATGTTGTTCTGGCCCGCCACCGCCTGGGGGTTGCCCTGGGCGTCAAAGCCGTTGACCAACGCATAGATCGGCAGGCTCGCATCCGGATTGAGGCCAAAGTCCGGGTAGAAGACCGGTTGGCCGTCGTACCAGCCCTGGGTGAGCTGCTTGCCGTCCTCCAGCGTCGTGTCCTGCGGCACGAGCGGGCAGTTCACGAACATGTTCGCGGGCGCGACGCCGAAGCCGGCCGCGGTGATCTCGTCAAGCGACTTTGCCGTGTCGGCGGCGTAGGATGCGGGCACACTCACGAAATTGATCTGCCACAGGTCGCTGTAGCCCGGCTGACCCTGCAGCAGGTCGACGATGTTGTGCTGGCCCTTCACCGCGTTCGGTGTGCCGTCGGCGTTCATGCCGGTGATGAAGAGGTAGATCGGCGCGGCGGCGAGCACATTGCCGCCTGCGAGCTTGGTGTTGGTGCCGAAGTCGTAGTACTTCACGGCGTTGCCGCGGTACCAGCCGGGAACAAGGCTCTTCGCCGCTGCGGCCTGCGCCGGGCTTGCGCTGCTTGCCGTCTTGCCTGTTGGCGCGACGGCGGTGGCCCTGGAAGCACCACGGAATGCCTGCGCGGCGGAAACGGGCGCGGCGGTAAGCAGCGCGCCGCCGGCGGCCGCGATAAGGCCAAGACCGAGCGCGGAGCGCCGGGTGAGGCGGCGGCCTTCCGGCGCGGTCGCGAAGGGCGGCGGTTGGTTGAGGTGTCGGGGTGTCTTCATGGTCCTCTCTTGGTCGCGAACCAGCGACCGGCAAGGGCCGCCGGCTCGCGGAAGCTGATGGCGAGGCGCGCCCTGTCACGCGGGCTCGAAGCCGGCCCGCTGCACGGCGCGCCCCGCGGCTGCAGAAGCGGAACGTCGCGACGGTTCCTGTTGAGCTACGCTGGGAGGTAAGTTGCGGATGCAACTACATGTGAAGTGCGTCACGCGCCGGGAGAGCTCGCGCGTTCAAGATCCGCGCGAGGAGAGAGCCCGCGCAGCCGCCGCACAGTGAGATACAGCAGCGGCCGCGCGCTGCAGCGTGCCGACCGAGGGTTCGACCCCTACGGCCTCGTGAGCAGCTCCCAGCTATGCCGGTTGGCGTCGCGGAAGTAGACGCCGCGACCGCCGCGCCGCGTATTGATCTGGCCGTTGTCCTGCGCCGACGGCTCGGCGCCGTAGGCGACGCCCTTGACCTTCAGCCGGCCGAAGATGGCGTCGAAGTCCTCTTCGCTAACGTGGAAGGCGTAGTGGTGGGGCTCAAAACGCTCGGCGTTGTCGAAGTCGAGCGTGAGCGTGTCGTTGACTTGCACAGGCGCGAAGTGGCCGGCGGCGCCCTTGTACTCCAGTCCGAAGATCTCGGCGAACCAGTTGGCCGAGGCGACCTTGTCGTGCGCCGGCACGATCGTGTGGTTGAGCGTGATGTTCATGACCTGCCTCCGCCGCACTCATCCTGCGAAACGGCAACGCGTCCGCAGAACCGCTGCTTTCACCACCATACGCGGGCTGTCAATCCGCTGGAGCCTCCGGCAGATGGGACAGTATGACCGATCGAAGGGGTGGCACAATCCGGAACGCGCGCGGGCGCCGTTCCGCCCGCGGTTGGCGCGAGGGGAACCGAGGCCAGCGGTTAGGAGCTTAGCCTCGCGTCGGCGACCGGAACGCCACCATCGGCTGCGGTGTCGCTTGCGCAATGGGCTTTGCCGGGGAGACGGGCTACCAGCCAGGCGGCGAGCGGATGACGCCGCTAATAGCCACGCAGGATCGCCTGTACCTCGGCGGTAGTGAGAAAGCGTTGCACCGGCGTGAAGTGCCTGCGGCCGATCCTGATCGCCAGGGCGGGGTTCGCCAGCAGATTGCGATACCGCCCGACCCGCCCGCCCCAGCCAGCAGCCACGATGTACTCATCGGTCCGTCTCTTGTGGCACACGAACTCCAAGACGGTCTGGTGTGCACGCCCTGTGCGCCGGCCGCGATGCGTTAGCAACAGAAAGCGGTGGCCGAGCAGCCAGCCCAACTGGAGGCGATAGTGGGTGCTGGGCAGCCGCAACGCCCAGCGCAGCGCTCGTGGCGGTCGCGAGGTAAGCCAGCCTGCATGTGGTGCGGCCGCCATTGCACGGCTTCCGGGCGATCGCGCCTCGCGGGGTGTATCGATCGTCCCACCGCGAACGCCGCCGGTCAAAAGCGCGGCGCCCTGGCAGCTCCAACGTGATAGCCAACCCCCTCTCCAGAACACTGGAGAGGGGGCAGGGGGAGAGGCCACGCCGGCCGCGCGCCTGCGTCAGTGGAAGAAGCGGCCGTTGCGCTCGTGGCCAATGAGCGAAAACTCGTTGGTCGAGGCGCCGGTGGCCATGAAGCTAAAGCTTGGCTGGCCGCCGGATGCCGCCTCGGAGCAGGAGAGCGAGACGACGGCCGACGTGTTGAGCAGGAACTGCCCGTCGAAGCCGGCGGCCGCGTTGCTGACGTGAACCGCCTCCCCACGTCCGCTCCAGACTATATCGAACGAGACTTTCGCGGGAATGTCGTCCGGTCCGAACGGGCCGACGCCGGTGATGTTGCCCTGGCGGACGAGCGCATTGACGATGTTGAAGTAGTCCGAGACCGCGAAGTTGCTGAGCTGCATCTCGGCGGTGCCGGCGCCGAGTTGCACAGCAACGGCGCTGTCGGTAATCGGCACCGTCCAGAACAAGCCATTGGCGCTGATGCCCGGATTGAAGTCGTGGGTCTGCACGGACCCTTTGAAGATGTCGATTCAGAGGAAGGCGAACGTGCCCTGGCGGTGTCTGCCGTCGGCGCCGATGAACTCCCCGGTCATGAAGCGGTTGTCGATGTCATAGGTGAGCGTCGCGTCGGGCGCGCCGCCGCCGGTGATCCCCACGCCGTGGCCGCTCACGTGCGAGATTCCCACAAAGCCGTTGAAGTCGGTGATTGTCGAAGGCTCAGGAAACGGCGTGGTCTCGGTATCTGGTGGCGGGAAAACGTGGAACACGACGTTGGGCGCGAAGGCGAGCGGCTTGATGCCGCCGAGAATGGGGTTGGGCGTGCCCGTGCCGGGTGGGTCGGCGTGCGCGACGCGCGGCCAGATCAGCTCTGCTCCCAGAGCCTGGCCGGTGGCGCCGGCCGTCATGCCCAGGAACTGCCGCCGCGAGAGCCCGTGCCGGTGTACGTGCGGCTGGTGTGTCAGGAGCGTAAGCCTCGGGTCAGCGAACGACATACCGACCTCCTACTAAACACCGTCCTGTCGAGACATGAATCCAGATGTTGCTGGAGCGGATGACTCCCTTCTACTTCAGTCCGCAACGATGGATAGTGGATGCGTCATTATGATCGCTCCGCACTCGTCTTGCAACCGTTTAGCTTCTGCGGCCGTGATCTTGCCAACGATCGGCAGGGTGGAATCTACCGCGGCGTCGCCAACACGTCGCGCACGCTCCCGCGCGGCGTGGCTGGAAGCACGGAATCCCCATCGGCCCCGATCTACCCGGCCCCCGATCGCTCGGCCTGTTGGGGGGTGAGACCGAGGCCGGCTACTGCCGGCGCCGGCTCGCGGCATCGCGCCAGAGCAGCGCCATGTCCTGGCCCATGGCGCGGAAGAGCCCGTGTCCCGCCGAGGCGAGCACGGCCACCCCGCCGGTCACGATCGCGGCGTCCACGCTTTCACGGCCCTGCCTGGCCCAGTACACGTCCTGCAGGTTCAGCCAGAGAGCGAACTCGTCCATCGTCAACGCCGCGCTTGTGCCAAACAGGATCGCCAGCGGCCGCCGCACCGCCTGTCGTTGCGGCCGGAAGCCGATGGCGACGTGCCCGCCGAAGAGCAGTCCGACGATGCCGAAGACCAGGTGGTGCAGATGTACGCCGCCGCCGGCCGAGAAGTTGCGCAGAAAGCGCTGGAAGCGATGGGCGTGGATGCTGTGCGTGATGAAGCGTACGATCACGAATGCCGTGAGAAAGCTCGCGGCGATCAGGAAGCGTTCCTCGCGGCCGCGGCGTACGATGTGCGCTTCGTAGAGATGGGCGAGCCATTGCGGTGTGCCCGGCCGCGCCGCGGCGGGCGCCGCCGGATCCAGCGATGCTTCGAGCTCGACCGGCTCTTTTTGCTCAATCATCAGAGACCCCCTCTGCCGGAGTCGCGGCGCCTTTGCCATCGCCGCGCCCGCGCGCCAATCATGCCGCGCTCGCCGCGCCTGCCGCTAGCCCGCGCAGGCGCCTGCCCGCAACCAATCGGAGGAAGCGGAAATCCGGGAGCGGAGCGCTCACGCGGTGAGGCCGCCGGACGAAGAACCCCCTCTCCAGCCGTGCTGGAGAGGGGGCAGAGGGTGAGGCCAGCCTCGTCTACGCCACGTGGGCCGGCTCGGCTTCGCGCGGAGCCGTCCGGGCGGGTGAGAAGGTGTACTCGCCCGCCTCGTTCGCGTCCACGTCGACTTCGCTGCCGGGCGCGATCTCGCTGCTCAGCACGCGCTTCGCCAGCGGGTTCTCGATCCGCCGCTGCACCACGCGCCGCAGCGGCCTCGCGCCGAAGTTCGGGTCGTAGCCCTCCTTCACCAGTGCCTTGCGCGCCGCCTCGCTCAGGTGCACGGTGATGCCGCGCTCCGTCAGCCGGCCGAGCAGGTCGTCCACCAGCAGCGTCACGATCTGCTCCAGCTCGGGCTCCGTCAGCGGCTCGAAGACGATGATCTCGTCGATCCGGTTGAGGAACTCGGGCCGGAACGTCTCGCGCAGCGCCCGCTGCGCCGCCGACTCCAGCCGCTGGCGCTCTGAGTGCGATTGGGTGCGGCCGGTGAGGAAGCCCAGGCTCTGGCGCTGCATCTCGGCCGTGCCCAGGTTGCTGGTCATGATGATCACGGTGTTGCGGAAGTCCACGGTGCGCCCGTGGCCGTCCGTCAGCCGGCCGTCGTCCAGCACCTGCAGCAGCGTGTTGAACACGTCGGGGTGCGCCTTCTCGATCTCGTCGAAGAGGATCACCCGGTACGGCCGCCGGCGCACGGCCTCGGTCAGGCCGCCGCCCTCGTCGTAGCCGACGTAGCCGGGAGGCGCCCCGATCAGGCGGGAGACGGTGTGCCGCTCCTGGAACTCCGACATATCGACACGGATCAGCGCGTCCACGTCGTCGAAGAGGAATTCGGCCAGCGCCTTCGCCAGCTCCGTCTTGCCGACGCCGGTGGGTCCGAGGAAGATGAAGCTGCCGATCGGCCGGCGCGGGTCCTTCAGCCCGGCGCGGGCACGGCGGATCGCGTCGCTCAGCACGCCGATCGCGGCGTCCTGGCCAATCACGCGGTCGTGCAGCCGCTCCTCCATCTGCAGCAGCTTGTCCGCTTCGCCTTCGAGCATACGGCTGACCGGAATGCCGGTGATGCTGCCGACCAGCGCGGCGATGTCGGCCTCGTCCACCACGTCTTTGCGCGGCCGCTCCGCCTCCCAGCGCTCCTTGGCGGCGCGGTAGTCTACCTGCAGCTTGAGCAGGTCGCTCTTGATCCGGGCCGCGGCCTCGTAGTCCTCGCGCTGCGCGGCCGACTCGGTTTCGCGGTTCAGCTCGTTGAGCTGCTGCTGCATCTGCTGCAGCTCCGGCGAGAGGCTTTCCGCGTCGATCACGTGCTTGCTGGCCGCCTCGTCGATCAGGTCGATCGCCTTATCGGGAAGGAAGCGCTCGGTGATGTAGCGGTCGGAGAGCTGCGCCGCCGCCTCAAGGGCCGCATCGCTGATCTGCACCTTGTGGTGCTCTTCGTAGCGCGGGCGCAGACCCTTGAGGATCTCGATCGTCTCCTCGACGCTCGGCTCGTCTACGTAGACCGGGGCGAAGCGGCGCTCTAACGCCGGGTCGCGCTCGATGTACTGGCGGTACTCGTCCAGCGTCGTGGCGCCGATCGCACGCAGCTCGCCGCGGGCCAGCGCCGGCTTCATCATGTTGCTGGCGTCGATCGAGCCCTCGGCCGCGCCGGCGCCGACGACGGTGTGCAGCTCGTCGATGAACAGCACCACTTCGCCCTCGGCCTGCCGTACCTCGTTCATCACGGCCTGCAGCCGCTCCTCGAACTCACCGCGGAAGCGCGAGCCGGCGACCAGCGCGCCCATGTCCAGCGCCAGCAGGCGCCGGTCGCGCAGGTTTTCGGGCACGTCGCCGACGACGATCTTCTGCGCCAGCCCCTCGACGATCGCCGTCTTGCCGACGCCGGCCTCGCCGATGATCACCGGGTTGTTCTTGGTGCGCCGGTTGAGGATCTGCATCACGCGGCGGATCTCGGTGTCGCGGCCGATCACCGGGTCGAGCTTGCCGTCGCGGGCGAGCTGCGTCAGGTCGGTGCTGTACTTGTTCAGCGCCTGGTAGCTGTTCTCTGCGCGCGGGCTGTCGACGCGGCGCTTGCCGCGAATCTCCTGCAACGCATGGTAGATGCGCTCCTTATCGACGTTGAAGGCTTTGAGCACGCGGCTGGACTCGCCCTCGCGCTCGTCGGCGATCGCGATCAGCAGGTGCTCGACGCCGATGTATTCGTCCTTCAGCCGGTTGGCCTCGGCATCGGCAGTTTCGAGCATGCGCACGAGGCGCGGCGTCACGTAGGGCTGCACCACGGGATACGCGGATTTCGGTGACTGGTTGAGGTGCGTCTCCAGCCGCTCGCGCAGCACGGGCAGCGGCACGTTCAGTCGTTCGAGGATCGCCTGCGCCAGTCCGCCCTCACGCTGCACGAGGGCGAGCAACACGTGCTCGACGTCCCACTGGGTGTGGCGTTGCTGGCGCATCATCTCCTGCGAGGCGCCCAGAACCTCCTGGGCCTGCTCGGTAAATCGGTCTTGTCTCATCATGGGGAATCGGTTCCTCGCTGGCAGTCCGGCCACTGCCGGCTGCGACTGGGATACTATGGGAGCGTGGGCAGCGCGCCCGCCGGGTTAGCCTGCGGTCTACGCCCGGCCCGCTCGTGCCGCGGGGAGCTGCGCCTGCCAGTGATTGGCACGGCACTGCTCCACTTCGGCGCGGAGCGCTTCGAGCTCGCGCTCGGCATCCAGCAGGTGCTGGTTCATGCGCATGATCACTTCCACGCCGGCCAGGTTGACGCCGAGGTCGCTGATCAGACGCTGAATCTGCCGCAGGCGGCTGATGTCGGAAGGCGAGTAGAGGCGGATGTTGCCGCGCGAGCGCGACGGTTCGATCAGCCCGACCCGCTCGTAATAGCGCAGGGTTTGCTGATGCATGCCGACCATGCGGGCGGCGATGCTGATCACATAACAGGGATCGTCTTCCCGGATTGCATCCTCGTTCACCGGGATTCCTCCTTCCTTCACACCGTCTCGGCGCCTGCCTTGCGCCGCGTGCGTGAAGGCGCTGGGGCGTGCCTTTTGGCCGGCCTCGGTCATGTGTGGCTCGGCCGGATGAATGTGTGGCTACGCGGTGCGCGCCGCGGCGGGCTGACGCAGCTCGCGTAACTCTTCGAAGAGCTGCCGCTCACGGGCGCTCAGCTCGCTCGGCAGCACCACGCGCACCTTGACGTACAGATCGCCGTGCCCGCTCTGGCCGAGCTTCGGCATGCCCTTGCCGGAGAGGCGGATGCTCTTGCCGTTCTGTGTGCCGGCGGGGATCTTTAGCGCCACGCGACCCGTCATGGTGGCCACGGTCACCTCCCCGCCCAACAGCGCGTCGTAAAGCGGCACGGGCGTCTCCTCGATCAGGTCGTCGCCGTTGCGCTCGAAGCGCTCGTTGGGCAGCACCGTGATCTTCAGGTAGAGGTCGCCCTTGGGCGCGCCGCCCGTGCCCGGCTGGCCCTCGCCCGCGATGCGCACGCGCGAGCCGGTCTTGACGCCGGCCGGAATCTTGACTTCGATGCGGCGCGGCTTGCTGACGCTGCCGGCACCCTCGCAGACGGCGCAGATCGCGTTGCCGGCGAGGCCGGTGCCGTTGCAGCCGACACACGGTTCGGTGATCTGAATCGAGAGCGTGCGCACGGTGCCGGTGTAGGCTTCCTCCAGCGACACGTCCATCGCGTGCTCGAGGTGCTCGCCCTTGCGCGCCGCGGGCTTGCGGCTGCCGCCGCGGAAGATGTTGCCGAAGATGTCGCCCAGCCCGCCTTCGTTGTCAAGGTCGGGCATCTTGAAGCCGCCGCCGCGCGAGGCGGTGCGGAAGAAATCGCCGGCGCTCTGCGCCTTGCGCTGCTGCTCCTCGATCTGGTCGGCGTACTCCCACTTGTCGCCGTACTTGTCGTACTTGCGGCGCTTCTCGGCGTCGAGCAGTACCTCCTGCGCCGCGTTGATCTCTTTGAACTTCGCCTCGGCGGTCTTGTCGCCGGGGTTCACGTCCGGGTGGTATTTACGCGCGAGCTTGCGGTAGGCCTGGCGCACCTCCTTCTCGGAGGCGTCACGCTTCACGCCCAGCACGTCGTAGTAGTTCTTGCCTGCCATCCCTGCGACTTCCTGACGCGGCGGCAGCTTTGCGGGCCGCCGGCCGCCTCGGCATGAGCCGAATTGAGTATCGCCACAAGCGACAACCTGATAATACCACACTCAGCCCTATTGACAATACCGTACGCCGGATGCAGGCTGGAGAGGCAAACCGGCGGTACGCGCGGCCGCCGGCAGCGCGGGCCAGGGCGGCTAGCGGTCTCCTGGTTTCCCTGCCGCCAGCCCGTTGCAGAAGCAAGATCAACCGAGGCCAGACCGGCAACGGGCCGCCTCGTCCTTTGAGGCGCCGCGCGCGCGACGGCTTCCAGCAGCCGGCCGGCCAACGAGGGAACAAGGTCATGACGATGCAGAGATGGGATCCGTACGGCGACATGCAGTCGCTGCGCATGGCGATGGACCGGCTCTTCGAAGACGCCTGGGTGCGCCCAGGCTGGGTCGGCGGCCGCGAGCACAGCAGCGGCATGCCGATGCCGATCGACATCACCGAGCACGACGAAAACCTGATCGTGAAGGCGTCGATGCCCGGCGTGAAGCCGGAAGACATCAACATCACCGTGCAGGGCAATCAACTTGTGATCCAGGGCGAGATGCACAGCGAGGAAGAGCACGGCCAGGGTCAGAAGGGCACCGTGCATCACCAGGAGCACCGCTACGGCCGCTACGTGCGCAGCATGACGCTGCCCTCGCGCGTAGACGCCGAGAAGGCCGAGGCGTCGTTCGAGAACGGCATGTTGAAGCTGACGCTGCCCAAGGAGGAGGCGTCCCGCACCCGCCAGATTCCGGTGAAGGGCGGCAAAGGCCAGCCGATCGAGGTAGCCTCGAAGCCGGCGATCGAGGGCGGCGGCCACCCACGGCCCGGCGGCGGTCAGACGCCGACGAGCGGCAACGGCTCGCGGACCGAGCAGCCCCGGACGACGGGCAATCGGACCTAGGCAGCCGCCGAGCGATTCTGCCTGCCCTCTCGCCGCAGCGCGGCGAGAGGGCATCTGGCTGCACGCGCCGCGGGAGCCCGTTCAGCGGTAGCGCAACAAGACCCGCGCCGGCGCTCCGTCTGCCCCTGCCAGCTTCAGCGGCAGGCAGAACAGCTCGCATGGCCCTGCCGGCGCGGCGCTCAGGTCGAGACCTTCGAGGATGATGACGCCGGCGCCGAGCAGCAGGCGATGCACGGGCAGCGGGCGGGCCTGCGCGATCGAGAGCCGGTCGATGCCGACGAGACGGACGCCGCGCTCGATCAGCCGCGAGGCATCCTGCCCGCTCAGCCCGGCATCGGGCAACATGCCGCCCTCCCACGCCCCACCGTCGTAGGTGCGCAACAGCAGTCGCTTGCAGCCGCGCGGCAACTCGTTCAGCACGTCGGCAGAGAATTCCGCACGGTCCCCAGCCTGTTCGGCAAGGTCGAGGACGAAGGCCGTCCCGCACAGCAGATCAAGCGACAGCGCGTCTACGCCCGCGCCGCCGGCAAAGCAGTGGGCCGGCGCATCGACGTGGGTGCCGGTGTGCGTGCCCAGCGCGAGCGCGGTGACGGCAAAGTCGGCGCCTCCGCCCAGCTCGGTCCATGGCCGCAGCTCCACCGGCGGGTCGCCCGCATAGACGGCCATGCCGGGCGCGATCGGCCGCGTCACGTCAAGCCAGCGCATGTTCGCTTCCAATCGTGCGCCAGTCCTGCAGTCGCCGCTTCGGACAGCCTGCCGGCCACCCGGTGCCCGCCGTCCAGCAGGCGTGGAGCGGGCTGCCGCAGCCGGAGCATACCGCCGGCGGCCGTCAACGACCAATCGTCCCTTATGTTTGATCGCCGCTTCGGCGTATGATGGAGCAACTTCGCCGCCCGAGGCGCGGCGGACCGCGATGGTGATGCGTGGGGACGGTGGGGGTGCAATGGTTCAGGACACGGCGCGGGACCGCGATGCGGCCAACCTGAACGAGCGGGTGCGTGAGCACAGCCGCTTCCTGACCGAGGTGCGGGCGGAGGTCGGCAAGGTGATCGTCGGGCAGGAGGCGCTGATCAGCCGCCTGCTGATCGGCCTGCTCACCAGCAACCACATTTTGATCGAGGGCGTGCCCGGCCTGGCGAAGACGCTGGCCGTGAAGACGCTCTCCGACGCGTTGCAGCTCAGCTTCGTGCGTGTGCAGTTCACGCCGGACATGCTGCCGGCCGACCTGACCGGTACGACGATCTACAACCAGCACACGGCCGAGTTCACCGTGCGCCAGGGGCCCGTCTTCGCCAATATCGTGCTGGCCGACGAGATCAATCGCTCGCCGGCCAAGGTGCAGTCGGCGCTGCTGGAATCGATGCAGGAGCGGCAGGTGAGCATCGGCGGCGAGACGTTTCCGCTGCCCGAGCCGTTTATGGTGCTGGCGACGCAGAACCCGATCGAACAGGAAGGCACCTACCCGCTGCCCGAGGCGCAACTTGACCGCTTCATGCTGAAGGCCGTGATCACCTACCCCAGCCGGCTGGAGGAGCGCGTGATCCTCGACCGTGGCATCAGTGGACACGTAGCCGACGTGCGCCGCATTGTCTCGCCCGAGGCGATCCTCACCGCGCGCGAAACCGTGCGCGACGTGTACATCGACGATCGGCTGAAGGATTACCTGATCCAGATCGTGTCGGCCACGCGCCGGCCCAAGGCGTTCCGCATGGAGTCGCTGGCGCCGTTCATCGCCTTCGGCGCCTCGCCGCGCGCCACGATCTTCCTGGCGCAGGCGGCGCAGGCGCACAGCTTCGTGGATGGCCGCAGCTACGTGACGCCCGACGATATCAAGGCGATCGCGCCCGATGTGCTGCGGCACCGCATGGTCATCACCTACGAGGCCGAGGCCGAGGAGATTACCACGGACGAGATCATCGCCCGCGTGCTCGCCGGCGTCGAGGTTCCGTAGTACGCATGGCGCACGGCGGCATGGCGTGCCGGGGCCGTCCTGCACCCGGCGCCCGCCGCCGGCTGTCCGTTCCGGGGTGGAGTGGTGGCGGACGAACCAACAACCGGCGCGAGCGGCGCCCTGCGGCCCGAGCTGCTGAAAAAAGTGCGGCGGATCGAGATCCGCTCGCGCCGGCTGGTCAACAGCCTGTTTTTGGGCGAGTACCATGCCGTCTTCCGCGGCCGCGGCATCGAGTTCTCCGAAGTGCGCGAGTACGTGCCCGGCGATGAGGTGCGCAGCATCGACTGGAACGTGACGGCGCGGCTCAACGCACCCTTCGTCAAGAAGTTCGTCGAAGAGCGCGAGCTGACGGTGTTGCTGCTGGTCGACGTCAGCGCCTCCGGCGCCTTCGGCACCGTGCCGCAGACCAAGCGCGAGGTCGCGGCCGAGATCGCCGCCCTGCTGGCGCTCTCGGCGATCAACAACCAGGACCGCGTCGGTCTGGTCGCGTTCAGCGATCGGGTGGAAAAATACGTGGCGCCGGCCAAGGGCCAGCGCCACGTCCTGCGGCTGGTGCGCGAGCTGCTGACGCTGGAGCCGGCGGGCCGCGGCACACGCCTCGCCACGGTGCTCGATTACGCCAGCACGATGCTAAGCCGGCGGGCCGTCGTCTTCGTGATCTCCGACTTTGTCGATGTCGGTGACTATCAGACAGCCTTGCGGGTGCTTGCCCGTCGCCACGACCTGGTGGCGATCGCGCTGACCGATCCACGCGAGCTGGAGCTGCCCGACGTCGGCATCGTCGAGCTTGAGGACGCGGAAAGCGGGCAGACCGTAGTCGTGGATACCTCAGATGCGAAGGTACGGGCGGCCTACCGCGATCAGGCCGACCAGGCGCGGCGCGAGCGCGCCCGTCTCTTCCGCCAGAACGGTGTCGATGCGATCGAGATCGGCACCGGCAGTTCCTACATCGAGCCGCTGATGGCGTTCTTCCGTGCCCGCTCTGGCGCGCCGCGAAGGCGGGCCGCGGGATGAGCAAAGCGTCGGCCGCACTGGCGGTCATGCTGGCGCTGCTTGCCGCGTGCGTGAGCGGGCGCTCGCTGCGAGCCCAGGATCTTACGCCCGTGGTCACCGTCACGCTCGATCGCAGCCGGGTTACCGTGGGCGATCCGATCGGGCTCACGGTCGTGGTGCGCCATGCGCCGGATGTGCAGATCCGCACCACCTCGATCGACGACCAGCTCGGTGATCTGGAGCCG
This sequence comes from Dehalococcoidia bacterium, assembly GCA_035310145.1. NCBI lineage: Bacteria > Bacillati > Chloroflexota > Dehalococcoidia > Dehalococcoidia bacterium. Next base: position 6,423 of record DATGEL010000120.1, on the reverse strand, counting down.
CTTAGCTCTGAGCCGCCCCAGGATCGCGCGGTGAACGGGGCGCAGGAGCTGCGCCTACAGTACCGCGTCGCCGCCTATCACACGGGCGTGGTGAACCTGCCGCAGCTCACCTTCACGTATACATTGCCCGACGGCAGCAGCGGCCAGGTGCAGTCGAAGGGCCCGCAGCCGATCACGGTACAGAGCGTGCTGCCGGCCGGCGCCACGCCGACCGAGATCCAGGGCCTGAAGCCGCAGGTGTCCCTGCCCATTCCGGCGTCGCAACAGTTGATCTGGCTGGCCGGCATCGCCGGCATCGCTGCCGCGTTGGCGCTGGTTGCGGCCGGCGGCGTTTGGCTCTGGCGCCGGCACGGCCGCGTCGCACCGTTGCCGGCGCCGTCACAGGCCGCGCTGGCCCGCAGGGAACTGGACCGCATCATGGCGCTCGGTCTCGTGCCGAAGGGTGAGCTGGCCGATCACTACCGGCTGATCGCCGTCTGCATCCGCCGTTACCTGACCGAGCGTTTCGGCTTTCCCGCCGTGGCGCTCACCAGCGGTGAGTTGAGCGGGCGCATGGAAACGTTCGGAGTCGAGCGCTGGCCGGCGCGGCTGATCTCCGGCCTGCTGAGCGAGTGCGACGCCGTGGCCTACGCCCGCTACGTTCCCGCGCCGCCGCGCATCGAGGCAGACACCGCGATGGCATATGAGATCATCGACGCAACCGAAGGGCTGACGGCCGCGCGGCAGCCCGCCGAGGCCGTGTAAGCGCGCGGGAGGAACGGCGCGGTGTTCGATTCGGCGTACCGCCTCGACAGCCCGTGGATGCTGGGGCTGCTTGCACTGGTGGCGGCCGCGTGGTTGATCTCGCGTCGCTCCCGGCGGCGCGGCGGCGCCCTGATCATTTCCAGCGTCAGCAGCCTGCGCCCGGTGCGGCCCTCGTGGCGCATCCGCTACCGCTGGACGCTCACGTTGCTGCGCATTGTCGCCGCCGTCCTGCTGGTGCTGGCGCTCGCCCGGCCCCAGGTCGGCCGCGCCAGCGCCAAGATTCCCACGCGCGGCATCGACATCGTGATCGCCCTCGATCTGTCGGGCTCGATGCTCGACCCCGGATTGAGTTCCGGCAGCAAGCTCGATGGCGCGAAGCAGGCGATCAAGCAGTTCGTCGCACAGCGCAAGAACGACCGCGTGGGCCTCGTCGTCTTCGAGAGCGAGAGCCGTGTCGTCAGCCCGCTCACGAATGACTACCACGCGCTGGAGCAGCAGATCGACCAGGTGAAGAACGGCCTCTTGCCGGACGGCACGGCGATCGGCCTGGGCGTGGCCGACGCGATCAATCTGCTGCGCGGCTCGACGTCGAAGAGCAAGGTGATCATCCTGGCCACCGACGGCGAGAACAACCAGCATCGGCTGGAGCCCGAACAGGCGGTCGACTTTGCCAGGTCGCTCAACATGAAGCTGTACACGATCGGCATGCTGGCGCAGAACGAGACGCCGGCCACCACGCAGGTCGATGAGCGAGCGATGCAGCAGTGGGCCAAGTCGACGGGCGGCTTCTACGGGCGCGCGCAGACCGAGAGTCAACTCCAGCACATCTTTCAAACGATCAGCAGGCTGGAGACCTCACAACTCGAGCGGAACCATTACACCAGCTACGACGAACTCTTCGGCGTCTTCCTCCTGCCGGCGCTGGGTCTGCTAGTGCTGGAGGCAGGACTGGGCGCCACGCTGTTTCGTCGGGTTCCATAAGGACGCGGAGAGCCATGCTGTATCTCGGATTCGGGGCGCCGCAGCTCCTGCCGCTGGTTCTGCTCGGGGCGGCGGCCGCGGCGCTGTACCTCTGGGTCGCGCGGCGGCAGCGGCGCGCCGAGCAGCAGTACCGCGGCAGCGGCCCGGCCGTGCTGCGCGCCGCCTCAGTGAGTCCGCGCCGCCGGCAGCTCAAGGCCGCGCTGCTGGTCGCGGCCGTCGCGCTGCTCGCATTGGCGCTGGCACGGCCGCAGGTCGGCACGCAGCGGACGCTGTTTGAGCGGCAGGGCACCGACGTGCTGATCGCGCTCGATGTTTCGTTGAGCATGAGCGCGACCGACGTGCAGCCCTCCCGCCTCGATCGCGCCAAAGGCGCGATCTCCGCCCTGATCGACCATCTGCAGGGCGATCGGGTCGGGGTCGTTACCTTCGCCGGCGACGCCGCCCTGCGCTCGCCGCTGACCCAGGACACCGAGGCCGCGGACGCCGTCGTGCAAAGCGTCACCTTCAAAGACGGCGGCTTGCAGGCGGGCACCAGTATCGGCGCCGCCTTGCGGCAGGCAAGCGACGGCTTCACCGACGATCGAACCCGGAGCAAGTCCGTCGTGCTCGTCAGCGACGGCGAAGACCTGGGCGACGACGCGGCCCAGGCGGCGCAGTTCGTGCAGAGCGAGGGCATCGCGCTCGACACGATCGGCGTGGGCCTGCCGCAGCCCGCGCAGGTGCTGGCGCCGAATCCGCGTACCGGGCAGCTCGAGCCGCGCAAGGATCCCGACACAGGCGGCGACCTGATGACGACGGCGGACCCGGAGGCGTTGCGGCAGCTCGCGGCGCAGAATCGTGGGCACTTCTATAATGGCAACACCGACGATTTTGCCGTGCAGATCGCGGATGAGATCGGCCGTCTCGAGAAGACGAAGTTCGCCAGTGGGGAGGGAGATGTGCCGATCGAGCGCTTCCAGCTCGTCGCGGCGCTTGGGCTCGGCCTGCTGCTGCTCGAGCTGCTGATCCCGGCCGCGCGCGGCCGCCGGCGGGCCCTGGCACTGCCCCTGCCCTGGCCACGCAGGCGCGCCGCGCCGGCGCCGCGGGCGCCCCTCGACGGCGCCGTGGGAGGCGACTGATGGCTGCGCGACGCATCGCTTCCACCCGGCCGCGCCCTTCCCGGCGACTCATGCTGCTCATCGCCGCGCCGTTGGCGCTGCTGAGCATGGCCTGCGCCAGGCCCTCGGCGCAGAAATTGAACGACGACGGGAATCAGGCGTACGCCCGCGGCGACTATCAGCCGGCGCTCGACGACTACCGCAAGGCACAGGTGGCGCGTCCGGACCTGCCGGCGCTCACCTACAACGCCAGCAACGCGCTCTTCCAGCAGGGCGATTTCACGCGCGCGATCGGCGAAGCCCAACGTTCCGCCAACGCCGCCGACCCGGCCATCGCCGCCAGGTCCTACTACAGCGCCGGCGAGAGCTACTTCCGGCAGGGCAAGCTGCACGACGCGCTGGATGCGTTCAAGCACGCCCTGCGCCTCGATCCGGGCGACCACGACGCCAAGTACAACGTCGAGGTGATCCAGGCCCAACTCGATAAGGAGGCGGCGAATCTCGCGCAGATCCAGCAGCAAGCGCAGCAGAACCAACAGAACCAGCAGAATCAGCAGAATCAGCAGGGCAATCAGAACGGCCAGCCGCAGGCCGGCCAGGGTCAGCCGCCAAGTCAGAGCGGACAGCCGTCGCAGGGCCAGCCCCAAGCGGGACAGGGCCAGCCCCAGCCGGGACAGGGCCAACCCGGCGCAGCTCAGCCCGGCCAGGGGCAGCCGAGCGGCCCCGGGCAGCCCAGCCAGTCCGGCCAGCCGGCGCAGGGGCAGCCGGGGGCGAACGGCCAGCCAGGCAGTCCGACCGGCCAGCCGGCGAGCGGCAACGGTCAGCCCGGCGCCGCCGGCACGGCCGGCGCCGCGCGGCAGCAGCAGGCGCGGGCCTTGCAAGGCGAGCTGCAGGCGGCGATTGCGCAGTACAACATCGCGCCCAGCATCGACCAGGCGCTGCAAATTCTCGACATTCTCGCGCAACAGGAGCAGCTTACCCAGGCGCAACAGGCCGGCCGCACACCGCCCGGCGTCACCGACAAGTAAGGCGCAGCCGGTGAATCGCCCAATTGCCGAACCCGAATTGCGTGCCTACACGGACGCCGTCACCTGGCTCGAAAGCTTCATCCGGCCGATTACGGGCACGGCGCCGCAGAAGACGCCTGAGCTATGGCGGGAAGAAGGGCCGCTCCGACTCGCCCGCATGGAGCGCCTGCTCACCGTCCTCGGCCGGCCCGATCGCCGCTTCGCCGCCCTGCACGTCACGGGTACGTCGGGCAAGGGCTCGGTCTGCACCTACCTCGGCGCCGTGCTGCACGCCGCCGGCCTGCGTACCGGCGTGCACGCCACGCCCTACCTGCAGGCGACGGTCGAGAAGTTGCAAATCGACGGCCGCTACGTGACACCCTCCGACTTCGCCACGCTGGTTGCATCCTTCCGCGAGCTGTTGCGGGCCGATCCAGCCGCCCTGTCCGATCTTCCCTATCCCGCGCTGTCCGTTGGGCTGACCTATCTCTACTTCGCGCGCCGGCGGGTCGACGCGGCGGTGATCGAGGTGAGCACGGGCGGCCGCTTCGACTGGACGAACACCCTGCAGCCGATCGTCTCGGTGGTCACGACGGTCGGCCCCGATCATCTGACGGCGCTCGGTCCCACGCTGGCGGACGTCGCCTATCACAAGGCCGGCATCATCAAGAACGGCACGCCCGCGGTCACCGGCGTTTCCGGCCCCGAGCTGGCGGTGGTGGAAGTTGAGGCGCGGCTGCGCGGCAGTCCGCTGCTGCGGCTTGGCCACGAGTTCGGCTACGAGGTCCGCCGCTGCACGGAGCAAGGCGTGCTGTTCGACTTCCGCGAGAATCGCCCCGGCGGGCGCCGTCTCGACGGCCTGGAGTCGGGGATGATCGGCCGATATCAGGCGTTCAATGCCGCGCTCAGCGTGGCGGCGCTCCTTGCGGCGGAGGAGACGCGCGAGCGCGTCTCTGACGAGGCGTTGCGAGCGGGTTTGTGTTCGGCGCGGTTGCCCGGCCGCATGGAGCTGATTCAGCGCCATCCCGACGTGCTGCTGGATGGCGCCCACAACCCGCAGAAGGCCGCGGCCCTTGCCGCCTCGCTCGCCGAGATATTCCCCGATCGACGCCTTGTGCTGGTGATCGGCGCGTTGACAACCAAGGACGCGACCGGCATCATCGCACCGTTTGTCGGCCAAGCCCGCCAGATCGTCGTCAGCGTCCCGCACGTGCTGGGCAAGACCGGCGCAGACCCGGAGCGCATCGCGGCGCTGGCGCGAGGGCTCGGCGTGCCGGCGCGCAGCGAGCCGGACCCGGGAGCCGCCGTGCGCATGGCACTCGCGGAGGCACGTCCCGACGATCTGATCTGCGTCACGGGTTCGCTGTACCTGGTGGGCGAGGTGAGACGCCTCTGGGTGCCCGACGAGGCGATTCTCGCCAGCGGCAGCAGCAACCCGCCCGCGGCGTCGCTGAGCGTCGCGCCGTAACCCAGGCCAGCGCGCGGCGGACCGGCGCAGCCACCTCGCTGCGCCGGTCCGCCGTGATCGAGCACGCCGCTCAGCCGCCGGCGTTATTGCGGCATTGGCTGCGCGCCGCCGAACGGCGAGGGACGGCCGGTGCTTTCGGTCGCCACGCCGACATGGCGGTGCTCGGCCTCAAAGGTCCAGCCCAGGGCGATGACGCTGCTGACCACGCCACCCCATAGCCAGGTATCGGCAGCGCTGTTCCCGGCGAGGCCGGCGATGAAGCCGATCACGCCCAGGCCGAAGCCGAGCAGGCCGCACAGCAACGCCAGCGTGGCCAGGCTGTTGCTGGCGCCGGCCGCGGCGCTGCGCACACGCTGCAGCTCATCCGTCATCGCCGTCAGCGAGAGGACCGCGCAGATGATGCCGCTGATCAGCCAGACGTTGCCGGTTGAGTTGTCGGCGAGCCTGGCGATAAAGCCGACCGTGCCAAGACCGAGGGCGCCGAGCATCAACAAGGTGCCGATGAGTGCGTCAAAGCGGCCCACCGGCTCGCTCGTACGCAGTTCATCGAGCAGCACAGCCCCGGAGATGACGCCGAAGATCAGCGCGGCCAGATACCAGGCACTGGACGCCGAGTTTGAGGCGATGCCAGAGATCCAGCCGACGAAGCCGAAGCAGATCGCGGCGATGGCGAACAGGCTGCCCAAAGCCAGATCGACGGTTGATGTAAGACGACGCATGATGACCAGACTCCAATTGCAAGAAACGTAACCAGTACGCGGGGCCGCATGCTCAGCCGCCTGCAGGGCCCGCTGGCGGCGCGTGCTCCCGATGACCGCCCTCCTTCATCGCTGCTTTCGACCTCCCTGGCTAACCGCGCGGGTCGGTTCCGTCCGCGTACGTTGCATTGGCTCTGCACCAATTATATCCCGCTTGACACAACAAAACGAGGGCAGAGGAGTACGCCGGCCGGCGGAAATGCTACTTCCGCCGGCCGGCGTACTCCTCTGCCCTCGGTCGCTGGCTATTTGATGCGCAGCACCCGTTTGAACAGCCGGTTGCGCAGCCGTGCCCAACTGCTCGCTAGGCGCGACTGCTCCTCCGGCGAGAGCTCCTTGTGGCCGTAGCGCATGCGGGCGAAGCTCTC